>CAZISK010000634.1:1972-5304 GCA_964541355.1 uncultured Candidatus Obscuribacterales bacterium | reverse complement strand
CATTGGTTAGATCCGTGTCGCTGACGTTGAGATGGTTCAGATCTTTCAAATTGCTCAGCCTCGCTAGGGCCTTTCCACTCAACTGCTTATTGAGATTAAGTTCCAGCTCCGTTAGATGTTCGGCGCGCAGGATATTCGAGATGTCCGCGTCGGTGAGATTGGCTCTGGCGAGTTGCAGTTCCGTTAAAGAGTACATTCTATCCAGGTTGGCCAGGACCGGACGAAAGATCTTACCGCTCCACCTGAGCGATTTGATCCTCGGGTTGGTAAATAGCACTTCCTGTACTTCTTTTGAGATATCGACGTCGGAGAAGGTCAGTTCATCAATATTCTTTTGACTGAGGAGATAGTCCATCATTTCCTTGTCGAAGCGCCCCTCCGAGAGGTGAAGGGAATCCACCTTGTCTCTCTTCGCTATCGCCTGTTCCAGCCCGGCTTTGTCGGTAATGCCGTGACCGTTATAAATTGGCGCCCCACATTTTCGAAGCACCGTTTGTTCGCCCTCGTCGAAATTCTGCTCCGGTGTCGCTTCATAGATTGGGTTGTCCAGGTTGAGAGTGCTTTTGCCTGACGGTGAGCGGGGTTCGAAGACATAGAGCAGCACGGCTGCTCCGGCTATCGTGATTATCGCGGCTGTGACTATCGAAACAAGGATGATGGCCGCATTGGAATTTTGCTTTGTGGGAGGGGTACTACTGGTGGTGGCGGGCTGAGACTCCTCGAGTCTATGCTGCGCTCGGAAAAGCTCGTCGGATACCTCTTGCATGGATGAGAATCGATTGCCAGGATTCTTCTGGAGCAGTTTGGCCATGAGCGCCTCCAGATAATCGGGAAACTGCACATTTGACCGCTCCAGCAGGCTTGGAGGCGGGTCATTGAGATGCATGTAGATGGTCTCCATGGCACTGTTAGCGTCGAATGGCGGCTGACCCGTCAACATCTCGAAGAGCACGCAACCGAGCGAATAGATGTCGGACCGACCGTCCACCACCTGACCGGCAGCCTGCTCCGGACTCATGTATTTCGGGCTTCCCATGATCTCACCTGTCCTGGTCAGCATGCCTTTGTCGTCGGAGCTGTTGAGCACTTTGGCAATGCCGAAATCAAGGATGAGAGGGATTGTCGCCTGATCGCCTCGTTTTGCGATCATGATGTTCGAGGTTTTCAAATCTCGATGAATTACGCCTTGAGAATGTGCGTGCTGCATTCCGAGGCAGACCTTGGCTATGATCTCGAGCGCCTCAGGTAAAGGAAAAGAGCCAATCCGGTTCAGTATTTCATCGATCGTCTCGCCGGCAACCAGCTCCATAACCATGTACGGTTGCCGATCTTCTGTTAAACCGAAATCGAGAATATGCAAGATATTGTGATGGTTGAGCTGACTTGCCGCTTTAGCTTCCTGGTGAAATCGCGCAAAGTATTGTTCTTCGAGGTTGTGATTGACCAGTTTCACGGCCACTGACCGTTCCAAAACGGAGTCATGGCATTTGTAGACGCGGCCCATTCCGCCCTGACCAAGTTTTCCTTCAACTTTGTATCTACCGGCGATCAGTCTCGGGGCTCTGGGGGTTGAGCTCCAAATCGCAAGATCAGGAAGCGGAGTGTTGTTGCGATCCTTCACGACTTCAATCCGTACGTTGCCATACAGTGGTCATACCCGGCAATCCTCTAGCTCAAGCAGGAAGGGCTTTGCTTTCACGCAGTTCTATCCTCTTGTTTACGGTAGTTTTAGGAACGTTTTATAGCCGGTAGTGATATTTTTATATGGACAAAGATCGTAACAAGACACATCTGTCTCCTGAGAGATTTCAGTGATAAAAGGGAAAAGCATCTTGGCTGTTGTGTCCGCAAGCGGATGTCGATCTTTGGCGCAACGATATCTTCGCTTGCTGGGCGGCAAGCCGCTCTTCCAGTGGACTGTGGATGCGGCGAAAAATTCACGACTGGTGGACAGTGCCGTACTGTCATCCAACGACGGTGATCTTGTTGCAAAGGCGCAGGCGCTCGGAGTTCCCACCTTTGAGATGGAGCATGGCGAGGGGCGTCCGCAAGAGAAATTTTCCGATTCGTCATTGTGCGTGCTGACCGTGCTGTCCGACTTCGACTACTTCGTTTTGCTGGATGCCGGTTGCCCACTTAGACTGGCGTCCGATATCGATTGTGCAATAGAAGTGTCTGCCAGGAACGATGGCACTCCGGTGGTTACCGTGTCTGAAATGAGAACACCGCGAGACTCGCTTGTTGTGCTGGACGGCAATCGTAAAATGACGAGACCGGCGGCTCTGAATACTTCAACATGGAATTCGGCCAGTCGCATGTATTTGATCAACAAATGCATCTCTGTGGCTTCAAGTCAGTATCTTCGCAAGCATGGTGGCTTTCTGACCGAGGATACGCATGCATACATCATGCCGGCTGAGCGCACTCTCATAGTCGAAAGTAAGAGCGATCTTGCGATGGCAGAAGCGCTTATGCGATTGACGGGAACCGGTGAGATCGTCATTCCTAATTACGAGGCTAATCAGTTGCGTCCATTGGCCTGACAGATCCGGCTGCGGATTTCGGGTTTTGTAGCAACTGAAGTAATCATCGGATTGCCCGGCGACCTAGGTTAGTCGTCTTCGACCGGCCGTATTGCTGGTCAGCAGGAGCTCTCGTTGATTCACCGGTTGGCTGGGGTACCGTATCTGATACCATCGAAAACGCCGATCTGATGCCGGAAATGGTAGGGACTATGCCGATCTCGGTTGAGTCGCCGGCGGCAGTCTTTCGTTAACCCAAGTTACCGGTTGACTTCTCTTACTCGGGTCAGAATTTGAAGAAACTCTGTTATCAAAAGCTGGAAACAGGCATTTTTTCGTTTGGCTCTTATTGGTTGTCTCGATGTAGTGACTCAACTTTGTTTCCAAGGATTCCGCGAGGGCACCGTTTGTGGTATCAATAGTGCATGTTTATCAAACGCAGCTCGCGCACCACCATACTGCCTTCAACTTGCGGAAAACTGCTCGAAATCAGGCGCGACACAAAGCCAGACCAAACACAAAAACAAATCTATGCGGCCTTGGGAATCAATGAGCGTGTGGTGCCAATAGTCCGCCGCCGCTGGCTGGAATCCGCAGAGTAAGCCGACATTCGCGACTATTTCAAACATGCATCTTTTTAACGGACATTTGTAGTCACGCAATCAGTTGTCAGTGATCCCATACTTGCAGCGTTTCAGGGCTGCCAACAGGTAAGTTGGGTTAAGAGAAATCAAGGTAATAGATCTCGTTGCAGGAGAACTCAGGCACCGAAATTCGCTGATTATGAGGAAAAGCACATGTTGACCATAA
>CAZISK010000634.1:0-1872 GCA_964541355.1 uncultured Candidatus Obscuribacterales bacterium | reverse complement strand
AGAACTCAGGCACCGAAATTCGCTGATTATGAGGAAAAGCACATGTTGACCATAACCCGATGGAACGAAATCGACCGTATTCCATATTCAGGAAGCTCGTGCTCGCCTGACATGCAGCCACAGCGCGAGATAGCGTCTCTCGGCGGCGGAGTTGCAGGCGACCAATTGAGCGCAGTTCATCAATTGTCAAACCGCTTTTCCCTTATGGACGACCTTAATAGTTGTCCTAAATGGGCTTTGCCATTATGCTTAATTACGGCAGATCAAATACACTAGTAATGCTTCTAATTTTACTAGGGGAAACCGGATAATCCATAATGTTTGGCAGAGGCAAACAACACCAACAACCAGGCAAGATCAGGCTGCCAAAGCAGTCAGTCTTTCCTGACTTGGCTATGTTAAAGAGCGTCTACGAGCAGGCTCAAGTCAATCGACCACAAGAGGTCGAGTTGATGTGGTCTGTGCCGGGCACCTACAAGACATATTGCCTGCTTATCAAGTTCGATAAAGTCACTCCCCACCCCTTGTGGAATCTCTGGGAAGATGACGGTCGTCAATCGAAGCTCGTCAGCAAGTTTGAGACTTCCGACCTGAATCTCATCATGGACGTGATGATGATGCTAGAGACTCAGAGCGGTGCTGCCACAGGTGCCGGCGGCACTGGCAACTATCAGCCCGTCAATCTGGGAAGCAGCATTCCGCCTCGCAACAACCCTCCTTCCACTGGATCCGGTACAGCCTTTCCACCGGTCAATGCCGGACTGCAGTTCGGCGGTCCGGCGTTCAGTTCGAGCGGTGCCTACCCACAATACCAACAGCCGGATCCGGCCATGGGTTATGCCCAACAACAAGGCAATGGCGTCCAGCATCCGAACAGGTCTACAGGCGGCCATCAGGCGATTCCAGGACCAGGGGGACAGATGCCAGGCGCCAACACGCGCATGCCACAGGTACAGCAACAACAGCTCGGCACTTCGGGCAGCTACAATCGCATCGTCCCAATGCAGCAGCCCGACCATTACCGAGGCACTCCTGTGTTCGGCGGCGGTGGGGGGCCTGACGATACATTGCCAGGTCCGCAGGCGCTCTCTCCCTCATCAATGATGCCCCAGGGCAGCCTTCCGCCCGATTTTTTTTCGGAAACGCCGGCCGTTCCGGGAAGTATGTCAAAATCCGCTTCAACGGCTCTGGAGGGCAATCTTCGAAAGGTCAAAATGGCGGAGGTTCTTACCAATATCGGCATGAACAAGGTGACAGGCATGCTGGAAGTTATTTCCGATGCCGCCATCGCCCAGATCTACTTCATCGATGGTACGCCAAAGCACGCTCAGGCAGGGGCTTCACGAGGCGATGCTGCCATAAAAGAGGTGGTGACCTGGCGAAAAGGCGATTATAAGTTTAATCCCAATAAGCTGACCGACATGACTTCTTGCGAGAAGACTTTGCAAGCCTCAATCATGGAAGGTACAGCTCTGCTCGAACAGCTCCGGCACCTCGAAGCTGCCGGTCTCGTCTACGAATCGCAGCTTGTTCTGAAGCAGAAAAATCTTAGCGATACCGAACTCAAGCTCATGCTGTCCAAAGGACATCCGCTTGACTTTGATTGGCAGAAGCAGATTTATGAGATGCTCAAGAAGAAGCGCACCTTCACCGATCTCCTGCGCGATCGCCCGATGGATATGGCTCAGTGGGCGCCTCTGCTCTTCAATTTCCTCTATTGCGGCATTCTAGATATCAAAGAGCCCGCCTCCATACGTGGAGGGGCGCTGGACTTCCTCGGAGAAGCTAAGCAGCAGATACATGCTCTGCGCTACAACTTTATCAGACCCGATACCGGAATCCACTCGTTTGAAGGCTTGATGTATTTCCTCG
>CAZISK010000633.1:0-5315 GCA_964541355.1 uncultured Candidatus Obscuribacterales bacterium | reverse complement strand
CATTTACCAGTCGACGTCAAGCGGATCTTTTTCTTTCTGGGATTAACCATTTAGTGATCCTGAAAAATTGGTCACGGAATGATCACAAAAACTTCGCATCGATCTAGCACAAGCTGAGGCTGCTGAATTGTTGCCGGGACTTTTGTCCAGTTGTTAACCGAGGAACACAGGGCGCCTCAGAGCGTCTGTCGAACAGGTGATTCGCTCAAGATTCAGCCTGGCGCTCTATGTGTGGAGCGGGCGAACAATGTCCAACTGAGATACAGTGAAGAAACACATGACAACAACAACAACATTTCTCAAGGCAAAGATCCGCATGGCTTATTCGCTAGTATTATTTAGCAGTCACAGCTCGGCAGACCCAGATCAGGAGCCAACTCGTTATTGACAGTCTTAGCGCTCATGGCTGGTTTTTCTTGTCGACAAACAGCACTGGAAAGTGACACGGAAAAATGGAGATAGAAAAGGATGTTGAATAGAAAAACACTCGCCCTGAGCGCGATAATTCTATTAACAGGGGCAGTCCTCACGGGCTCGCAGCTCGCGATTGGACAGGACTCCTCGACGCTCGACGAGTCGAGTCCGGAAGCACAAGCCTCGACACTTGAGACAACACCCAGGCCTTCCCATGCCGGGCATCTCCTGGCAGCTGTGTCCGGCGAGGACAACCCGCTTCTTTTGCAGGGTAATCTCATTGCAGACATCGCAGAGTCCGCCGCACCAGCAGTCGTCAATATTGAGTGTGAAAAACCAGGCGCAGGCGGTCTCCAATCCATGCTGCCCTTTGGCGGTGGCAGTTTCCGATTCTTCTACAACAACAGAGAGATAGATCCTGAACGCATGGGCGGTATGGCCAGACCAATAAAATCGACCGGTTCTGGTTTCATAGTTCGCGCTGATGGCTACATTCTGACCAATGCTCACGTCGTCAAAGGCATGAAGCGTATCGAAGTCACACTCAACGACGGACGCAATCTGGTTGCCACCGTAGCCGGTATCGATACATTTTCAGATCTCGCGGTCCTGAAAATCGACGCAACCAACCTACCCATACTCAAGATGGGTTCCTCGACCAAACTCAGACCCGGCGAGTTTGCAATCGCAATCGGCAGCCCTCTGGGATACGACCATACCGTAACACTGGGAATTATCTCCGCATTGGGACGCACCGTATACGATATCAATGACAATATCAACTTCATCCAAACGGATGCGGCGATCAATCAGGGCAACTCCGGTGGCCCGCTTCTCAATCTCAAAGGAGAGGTGATCGGTGTCAATACCGCTGTGGTTAAAGGACTGGTCGCACAGAACATCGGTTTTTCCATCCCAATCGATGTCGCAAAAACTGTATGCGAAGATTTGATTGCCCACAAGAAAATATTGCGACCATTTCTCGGCATCGGTATGAAAGAGGTATCGGAAACCATGGCGAAAAGCCTTGGCTTAGGACCGAACACTCGCGGTGTGGTTATCGCGGAAATTTATGAAGGAAGCTCGGCGGAAAAGGCCGGACTCAAGAAGCAGGATATTATTCAAAAGATTGACGGTAAAGATGTTCAATCTCCTAAGGACATAAGAGAATATGTCAGAGCAAAGAAGATTGGCGACTTGCTCAACTTCTACGTGCTCCGCAACAGCTCGCCCGAGGCGGTAGCGGTCCGCCTTGGTGAGTATCCATCGAGCTTGGGTGGAGAAGAAGAGGCTGTACCGGGCGGCGCAGACGGCAACGAGTAGCTTGCTTCCGAGGTCGGTCGTTCTTCAGTGAGTTCCGGCGCCGACTATTGGGAGCGAGCCTCCCGGACGCATCTTTCCATGAACTGAGGACATCCTGGCGTGCCTTGAGTATGGCGCGGCAAACTGATCACACAATTTTGCTGCTGGCATGACTCATCTTATCGACAATCAATAACAGGCGAAGCGCCAATACTAGCGGCAACTCTCCGCGGTGCTCAAACGCCGTTTTTGGGGCGCCGACATCGAGAGGTGACTTCCGCAACCTTTTCACAACCTGAGCTCCTTATGCTGATTCCAGTCTAGGTATCGAAGCGCTTTTAGACGTGGGACCTGCTGGGAGGTCTCGCTAAAGCCCTTTGAGTCCTTGCATTGAAAATCACACCAGATTCAGGCGGACAAACTTGATGGATCCACGTGAGTTTGAGAAAACAGAATCAGTTAAACGGAGCCTCGATCCAGTATTAGACCTCTTCGCCGGAAATGGCATCAGCGAAGCGATTTCAGCCTTTCGAACTTCGGGACCGACATTTTTGAAGGACATCCAGCTAGAAGGCGGTGACAAAGCTCCCGAGAGAGATGATTATCTGTTTTTTGTCCTTGAAGTACCGGCTGCCGGTATCACTGATGGTACCGAACGTCCCAACGCAGTGCCTGTCTTTCAGGAAAGGTTACCGGAATCGATTGAACAAATTTTACCGGCTATATACCGAGGTACCTATCTCGATGCCAGGCTTCCTGAGGCCCCTGGCTGGAGTCCTTTGAAGGAGTGCAACGGTCTCGTCGTACAATTCATCAACTCGTATGCCAACCCAGAAGACCCCAAATCGCAGAGCGACAGAAAGCAAGCGCTTGCTGGACTACTTAGCAATGGTATGGCCTACGATAATCCAACCGCACTCACCGCATATCGCGACCTGCAAGCAGTTGATGCCTGCCATCAGCTTTTTACTGCATCCAATAAATGGTCGACGGCAAACAATGACACAGAAAAAGCAGCGAGGCTAACAGAGATTAAGCAGGCATTAGCGGCGCTGGTAGCATTGGATACCCTCAATCCATCGTCCACGCCGTCCAAGCTTCTGGAGCTGTACATGCGCGAGCAAACCGATCAGGGTGCCTGGAAAAAACGTGTTGAAGAGGCGAAGCGATCGGTTGACACCAAGCTGTTTGATGTCCATGAATTGGTTGAAACAATTGTCGCTTCGGCTCATTCAAAGGAGCGCATCGAGAGCAACCTGGCCAACCTGACTCTCAGACCGGATGGTACGAGAGATCGAGAAACAATCAAATCCACCATGATGGTTAACTTTCTCCATCGATTGAGTTCTGATAAGGAGATCACTTCAGCCGAGCTGGCCGAAGGACTGAGACTGCTGGTTAACTCGGCAAGCCAGTCGTCCGGCAAAGACGGTCAGCTCGCTCGCGACCTGTTCAAAACACTTGACACCGAGGGCGGTGCGGTGCTTGTCGATCAGATCAAGTCGGCAGTTGATCAAAATAGAGAGATTCCCGAAGACATAGCCAAACATCTGAGAGCTGACCTCCAAAAGGTCATCGGCGATGAGATACCGAAATCAGTCTTCATGAACGTGCCTGGGCCGCTGCTGGAAGCGCTCAGGCAAAATCCAGATTTGTGGAAAGAGTCGAAGAAAATCTCCGAAGAAAAAAAGACAAAGCTGAGCGATGAAAGAGAGCTTTTAGTAAGTGAGCTCTTGCAAAGAGACAACACGCTTTCCGCTTCAGACATGCGCTCCAAAGCCAGACAAATTGCCTACATCGACTTTCAAACGGGCGGTCAATCGCAAGGAGTATCGGCACAAACTTTCAGAACGTTAGCGAATTGGAACACACTCACAAAGACCGATAGTCCACAAGAAGCGGCTGCCAGCCTGGCAGATCTCCGAGTCGCGAGCGGTCCAGCTAACGGGGCTCTGCTCAACGCCTTAACCAGAGCTGGTGTCACAGAAGAAGACCTGCTAAGCGAAGATCAGCAAGCAACGTTGGCTCGGCTCAAGGAATGTTTGGCGACGGCTGAAGTAAAAAATCTCTTCGAGCAGCAACTTAATCAGGCTCGAATCAGCCAGATAGTCGAACCATTCGAAGCAAAAATTCGGCGGGGCTACATTGTCAGACCGTCATCAGACACTCTTCAACTAGCATGCGACAGGCTCGCCAAAGAGGCAGCCGCCGGCAATCCACTTGCGCCAGAGCAGCTCGGCAAGATGCGTGTCGAGCATGAGCTGGCACGACTGCGAGCTGCCACCGATCCTACCCAAGCGAAAAAGATCGTCGATGACCTCATAGCTTGCGCCTCGCGAAAAGACGATAGCAGCAGTCGCGCAAGTATCTCCGCCCTGATTGCGATCGCTACATCAGACCGTCAGCTCTATGCCAACCATCACCTTCCATTCGAAGCCGGTCTGGGAAAACTCATAACATGCCCAATCATCTTTAGTACCGATAAGGCGAATCAAACCACGCTCCGGGCCCAGGCTGCCGACGGTCTGTCAGCGCTGCTGAAATCCCGAGATGGTGGCGAACCAATCGCACTTACCGAAAAAGAGGCGATGAATCTCGCGACCGCGTTTTCGCTGCCTGGTAGGCCAGACGAAACCAGACAAAAATCCACGACTGCGCCGGCCGACGGCGCAGCGCTACCTGAAGACACTAGGCGAATAGCGACTATCGAGGCGATCCTGCTGGATCAGCTCGAACGTGGTAACGAGGATGCAGTACAAGGAGTAATCGATGCCTTTAGCCACCATGTCCCCGGTCTCAGCAAATTGCTCGTAGCCGGTTGCCACAGCGAGACGTTTGTCAAAAACTGCGAAGCCCTCGCGAAGCATGGTATCTCTGGCGATACTGACATGATTAAGATGCTCTCAGAGTTAGCTCTTACCAAAGGCTATAGCAATTGGGCTTCGCGCGCTCTGGTCATGGCGGCTGCCGATCAAAAACAGACTGAGAAAGTAGTAAACCAGGCGTTAGAATCGTTTCGCAATCATAAACACGAAGATCGCGACGGCTCATTTCTGGAAGCGTTGGGCGCAATTTCTATGCTTCTTCCTGATTCAAGCAATTCACGTCACGAACTCTCAAACGCGATGCTTCTCGGATTCGTCAAGGCCCAGGAACTTTCGCTCGGACTGGAGAGCGACGGCCAGCCAGAATCAAAGGAACTTGCGAAGCAACTGCGTCTTGGCGCCGCACGAGGACTGCTCACAGATCAGCGCAATCTGACCAACGAAGCAATTCGCACTATATGCGGCACTCTCAGCGATGAATCGCTCGTTGCACTGCCCTCTGCGGCAGCAGTACTCACAGAAGGCCGCATCAACGAATTTCGCAAATGCTTACGCAGCGAGTTAGAAAACACCAGTGAGCAAAACGGCTTGGTGCTCGCAGTTAATGCTCTGTCATTGTTCTCTCCCAACGCCACGAAAGAGGACGTGAGAGCTATCGACGCGAAGTATTCGCAACTGTCGAAAGCGGCTCCTGACAGCGCAGAAACTAAGAAACCTGCAACCCCACTTGAACAGGCTACGGCTCGGGCGATGCTTCGCATCGTCTTCAATTCG
>CAZISK010000632.1:0-5321 GCA_964541355.1 uncultured Candidatus Obscuribacterales bacterium | reverse complement strand
TTCTCAGTGGAGCAGAATGGCTCAGCCTCATCGACGGAAGAGTCAGACGGCAGCCGCACGGCGCATATTCCTTCGATTGGCACAGGATTTGAGTTTTATTCAACCAAAATTCCCAAGAGGATTATCGACGGGCATCTCAGAACTTCGCTGCGTTATCTCTGGCCGATGTTGCACGGCATGGAGAAGAGTGCGGTTTTCGATGTCGAAGACTGGAAGGCGTATAGACAGCTCTGCGCTCGCGTAGCTTCCGAATCGCAGTCGGTTCTGTCGGAAAGCTTCCCGACCCTCTGCTGGCTCCACGACTACCAACTGGCACTTTGTGCACCGCTCATCGCCCTGGAGATGGGTACGATCGTCTGTCAGTTCTGGCATGTGCCCTTTCCTGAGGCTGACGTGATGGCAGCACAACCAATAGCCAGAGAGCTGGTCGAGGCATTGTTGTACAACCGAGTGCTCGGATTCCACACGGCAGAGTATGCCCACAATTTCCTGGAGACCGTGGTGAAGCTTCTACCATCGGCCCAGGTCGATAACATGCGTTTAATTGTCAACTACGACGGACGCAATACCAAGGTGACGGTTATGCCTTTAGGCATCGATGTCACGAAATGGCAGCGCCTGACCAAGCTTTCAAGACCGACGGCCGAAGCTCTGGCAGTCAAGCACAGGCTGGCTAATCAGATCATTCTGGGCATCGATCGATTGGACTACACCAAAGGAGTCCTGGAAAAGCTGCTCGGTCTGGAGCACTACCTGTCCAGTGCCAAAGATATGCACAGACGTTTTCATTACGTGCAGATCTCTCAACCAGCGCAGTCGCAAGAGGCGGTTTTTAACGCTTACACCGAAAAGGTCAAAGAGAAAATTGTCGAGATCAACCAGAAGTTTTCCATCGACGGCTGGCAGCCGATCATGCATCTCGAGGCCCAACTCAATCAGAAAGAGTTGGCCGCCTGGTATCAAGCAGCCGACGTCATGGTGGTCAATTCAGTAAGAGACGGATTGAACCTGATTGCAAAAGAGTATGTCGCCTGCCGGCAGGACGAACAGGGAGTTCTCATCCTGAGTGATCGCGCCGGCTGTGTTGCAGAATTGGGACAGGGCGCCCTTCTCGTCAACCCCAACTCACCGGAAGCATTCTCGGGCGCGCTCGCCAATGCCCTTTCCATGGGAGTGGAAGAGAAGCGCCGCAGGATGACGAGCATGAGACATGTCATTGGCTGGAATCAACTCCACGATTGGGCGCTGGGATTCCTGAGACAATCGCTTTCCTGAAAAGTTAGCTCAGCCATCACCCGTTTGGTTCACCCCCGTGCCGGCTGATCTAAAGCCGGACAACATTCATATCTTCGACCGAGAGAACCGGGGCGCATTAGTAAAAGGCTCTGGATTTCGGATTGGCAGGAAAAGTAATGAGAAGATCTATTCTGCATGCCGACGACGATAAGACGATTCGAGGCACGGCAAACTTCAATTCAGATAATGTCGCTCACGAAGGTTCTAAGCAAGAAACCCGCTTCGCATCAAACCCTTCGAAGGTCACCAACCGTGTCTGCTTTATTCATTCAACTTACCACTTGAGCAGGTTGAATTTGTTCATGTCAACGGTGGACGTATTACGGTAGACGGCAAGAACGATGGCCAGCCCCACTGCAGCTTCCGCAGCCGCGACGGTCAGAATGAAGATAGCGAACAGCTGACCTTTTACCTGCACCGGATCGATAAAACGTGAAAAGGCAATCAGGTTAATGTTGACGGCATTCAGCATGAGCTCGATGGACATGAGCACTCGTACCGCATTTCGCGATCTGATCATGCCAAACATGCCGATGCCGAATAAAAGTGCGCTCAGGGTCAAGTATCTGACTAACGCTTCCTGCGGCGCGGTAAGAACGACGAACGAACCGATAGCACCACCAGCGATGACACCCGGGGTGCGAGCACCGATACCTATGAAGAAGAGTCCAAGCCCGACAATTCCAAAAAAGACACCAATATCAATGTAGTTGTTGATGATTATGTCGCGTGTAGCAGGATTGGAGAGAAAACCGAGAAATCCGCAGATGGTCAAAAACACCAATCCGCCATAAAGCACATCTTTGCCAATTGTTGATTTCATGAATCCCTGGTCTGACATTTTTTTTCTCCTAATCGTCGGCGCTTTCGATAGCGGGCTGACGTTTTTCCGCCTTGGCAAGCATAATCGCACCAATGAGCGCGGCTAACAGAAGCACTGAAGCAAATTCAAACGGCAAAGAATAAACGGTTGTAAGAGCCTCGCCAAGCACCTTTACGTTGTCGGCGCTCACCTTCTCGCCGGATGGAGCCCAGCTTTCCGAGCGGATCGCTAGGTAAATAGTGAAAAATGAAAAGACGGCGACAAAGGCCGGTGTTCCTTGTTGAAAGCGCTGCACGAATTGAACGGTTCCGGTCTCTTGCGAGCGGACCTCGGATTCCTCCTGAGAAGTTTCCTTCTCTGAGCGAGGATTCGTCAACATAAGCGCGATAACTACAACAAGCGTTATTCCAACTGCGTAAATCATTATCTGCGCCAGCGCCAGGAATTGCGCCTGCAGCAATAAGAAAAGCCCGGAAATAGCTCCAAAGACACCGATCAAAATGAAGCCGCTGCGAATTACATTTCTGTCCGAAATAACGCCAACGGAAAGCGCTATGGCAAGTACTGCTATCACGTAGAAGAGAGCGCTCTCTGCATCCGCCGAACTGACATAGTCCTTTAAGATCATGTATTGGTCCATAGCAGATTACCCTTCCTTCTTGTCGATAGCGCCATCGGCGCCTTGTTCGGGAGCCTTCTCTTTTTCGGTCTCGTTGACTTCGGGTGAGACAGCTGGTTTTTCTTCCGGCTTGGCTGTGGTATCACCCACGCCTTTGGCTGGTTCAGTCGATGAGTCTAATTGTTTCGCCGCAGCTTCTCGAGCTTTAGCAGCCGCGGCCGGTTTGGCGGCTTCAGCGGGTTGAGCCGGTTCAGCTGTTTTAGCGGATTCAGCTGGGGCGATGGCCGCCTGTGATGATTCGGCCGGCTTGGCAGCTTCGGACGGTTGAGCGGCTGCAGGTTTGTCTTCTGGCTTGGCGGCTTCGGCTGCTTTTTCCGGAGCCGGCTTTGCACCTTCGGCAGGAGCAGCCGGAGCGGCTTTCGCGCCATCTGCGCCGGCGGCCTTGGCGCCTGCCGGTGCAGATTTTGCACCCGCAGGCGCGGCTCCTGCAGCCGGAGCAGCACCAGGAGCTGGTTTCGGAGGTTTCGGTTTGGGTTTCGGCATGTCTTTGGCTTCGAAATAAAACGCCGATTCTTCCTGTGTGAGCGTCAGGCGCCGCAAGTCATATACGAGCGACTCACGAGTGTAGTCCGCCATCTCGAAGTCGTTGGTATTGATGATGCAGGTGGTCGGGCAGACTTCGGTGCATAGCCCGCAAAACATGCAAAGCCCGTGATCGATTTTGAAATCGATAAGCTCGAGCTTGTTAGTCTCAGGACTCTTGTGCGCGGTGATCTCGATACATTTGTCAGGGCAGACGCGTTCGCACTGCCGGCAGGAGATGCAGAGATGCTCGCCGCTGTCCGGATTGACGGTGAGCGCCAACCGTCCGCGGAAGTGGGGCGCTATTTGCGACACCGAGTCCGGATAAGTCTTCGTTATCGGCTCTCTGAAAGAGTGCATCAGAACGGTTCGCAAACCTTCGCCGATGCGTTTAAAACTTTCTAGAGCTCTGCCAATCAAATTGCTACCCATGACACACCACCAGGACACGCGCGAACACTACAACTAAGAACGCAATGAGCGAAAGCGGCACAAGACGCTTCCAGCCGAAATCCATCAATTGGTCGATTCGGAATCTAGGCAGTGTGCCGCGAATGAGAATGGCTATAAATACGAACGTATAGACCTTGAAGATGACCCAGAACGCAGCCCAGAAGGTATCGGGATCGATAAGATGCAGTCCGTTGATAAAGGGCGATAAAACAGCGCCCAGGAAGTTTTGTATTGGCGCCAGCGGCAGCATATTCAGAAGCCACTGGGGAATTGGGTTATCGCCGCCACCTAAGAACATGACGGTGGCAATACTCGACACTATGAATAGGTTGGTAAACTCCGCCAGAAAAAATATGGCGAACTTGATGCCACTGTACTCGGTGTTATAGCCGCTGACCAGTTCACTCTCCGCCTCAGGTAAGTCGAACGGAATTCTATTGATCTCGGCGCAAGCTCCGGTCAGATACAAACCGATCAGTATGAAGGAGGAGAAAATCAACACTCCAGCTGCGATGTAAGAGACGACATGGTAGGGATAGTACTGGTTAATAACTTCATTGAAGTTGGTCGGCGGACCGGTTTGCTCACTTAGATCGCTCGACTGCTGCGGTGTGATGAGCGGAGTTGTCTCCACTCCAAGTGAGGTCTGAATCGCTTTGTCGAGACCTCTAAGAGCGCCGCCGCCTGCGATGTTCCAGTTGAGAATCCCGCCGTCCTGTTGCTGCGCAATCTTTACAACATCGAGGGTGCCAGCCATCAAGCAAACAGTGACCAGCGAAAGCACAAGTGGAATTTCGTAGCTTATCGCCTGAGCTGCTGCGCGAAGACCACCGACGAGGGAGTACTTGTTGTTGCTCGACCAGCCCGCCATTACAAGCGCCACCACCGGCAGTGAGGCAGCAGCCAGTATATAAAAGATACCCGTGGGCAAATTCGTAACCTGGTAGAGCGAGTGATTATTAGTAATTGCAGCCAATAGCGGTAATGCGCCAAAAATCGAGGGGGCAAAGAAGATAATCGGAGCCAACGTGAACATGAATGCGTCAGCGCCGCGAGGAGTGATATCTTCTTTGAAGAGCAGCTTCACCGCGTCGGCGGCGGTCTGCAAGAGACCATCAGGACCGACTCGATTGGGTCCCAGGCGAACGGTGAATAGAGCCAGGGCACGGCGCTCGTACAAAACCATGAACATTGCGTTGATTGGAATGAACACCATCACGGATATGATCGGCGTCAAAGCTCTCAGAGTATCGGCGATTCCGGTCATCGCCGTCGAGGGATTGCCTTGCTCGATAAGCATAGGCAGAAGGACCCCAACCGCCCAGCTCGCCAACCAGACGGGCAGGAAGATCGCGCAGATCCAAAAACAGATGATGAATAGTAACTTTCCGATTTCAGGTGCGTTGGGAATCATTTCTCTTTCTTGCCTTTGTCTTCCTGTTTTTTCCTGAGTTTTTTTTCCTGAGGGAACTTACGCGACTAACGATCAACGTCTGGGAGAATCACGTCTACAGAGCCGAATATGGCCATAATGTCGGCTATCGGGTG
>CAZISK010000631.1:0-5331 GCA_964541355.1 uncultured Candidatus Obscuribacterales bacterium | reverse complement strand
TTGCGTAGTTTGGCACTATGTCGGCAGTTAAAGCGACGACATTGGTCAAGTGAACAAACTGCATTGGATAGCCTATGACATCGAAAGACTTCTCGAGCAGTTTGGACATATAGCCGATTACTTGCTGTTCGCGATCGTTTTGTTTTCGAGCAATCGCGAACAATGCATCGGAGAGGAGCTGATTGAATTCGTTGTCGCGCGTCTTCACAACATTGGCGGCTGCTTTGCAGAAGTTCTCCAGCTGATTTTGATTGTCCAATTTCAGGCAACAATGAGCCAGTCTGAGAAGCAGCAGTACATCCGCCTCATCGCTGCGTTGCTCCGCTGTCTTATGCAGTTTGTTGTAGATTGCGTAGGCCTGTTCGTAATTGCCGGCCTTGAACAATTTTTCGGCTTCGAGCCTGGTTACGCAAAGCCAGAGAGGTTTGGCCGCTCTTCTAAGTGAGAGATCCAAGATCTCGGTGACCAGCCGCTTCGCTCTTGTAGTTAGAGCCTCGTTGTATCGTCTTCGCTCTCTGGTAGCCTTTTCGGACTTATCGCTCGCCGCGGTGTCCGAACCCTGGGTCAGCAGCTCGACTACGACATCAATATCCAGGGACGAATGTGGCACGTTGCAAGTGTCTAGCGTCATTATTGGTGGTTTGACCGTGGAAAGTCTTTCTAGATCTTCGGGGCGTGCGTTGAGAGGCGGAACTAGATGTGGTGGCGTCCAAAGCATACGCATCAACAGCTTCGCGTGCTGTCGAACCTCCTCCGCGTCATGAGCCAACATATTCGCAAAGACCATTGAATTCTCAGGTTGTGCAAGATCGGTCCTTCGGAAAAGGAGACAATCGTCGCCTCCGGCGACATATTTGAACAATTCTGGATCTATGCTTAGAGTATGGATCGAGATGTAGATCAACCAGGACGAAAAATTGTCGACTGAAACATCGAACTGCGCCTCGTCACGCAATGGATGCTGATAGCTTGGATGACCGAACTCCAAATTCTTCCGCCCGGCAAGACTGGGAACGAAGAAGGCATCATAATCAACAAGTCTCAAACCATTGGGGCTGACGATAATGTTGCCATGCTGAAGGTCTCCATGAGCGATACCAGCATCTTCCAGCTGCATGCTAAGGGTGAAAAACTCTTTGCAAAGCTGATCCAGCTTTTGACGGCTATTGATGTTCTGGTGAATGTAATTGTCCAGTGTTGGCCCGTCGACCCACGGCATTTTTAAAACCGGATACCACTCGGAGCCCAGCTTGATACCCTCATCCAGATATTCGAAATCGATCGTGCAGTCGAGGTCGTCGACAAGTATGTATCTGCTGATGTGTTCGTATCTCTCACGTTGTTCCTCTCTGAGAGTGAGAAAGCAACGAACGGCCCAGGATTTTCTTGATGACACAACTTTGTATACGCTTGCGAATGTACCCGATGCAACCTTAGGTAAGCCGAGACTATTGGTCTCGATAGTGGCATCTTTCAAGTCTGAATCGGCGAAACAAATGCGGGGGTTCTGAATCGCTTCGTTGAAAGCCTGTGGGGTGGGCCAATCTTTTTTCTGTTTCAAGGTTATACAATCGGACTATTCGCCATGATCTTTGACTATAGTACCCGGTCAGAAGCAAGACTATTCTACGGCACAACTCCGACGACAAGCGCCCGGACTCCGCAGCCCGGGCGTCTATCGCTCTACCCCATACTCGCTGTGTCAGGAGTGTCAGAGAATTTTCTTGAAGACTTGATAGTTTTCGCGAGAAGCGGGGAGATCGGCTTGCTCTTGTTCGAGCCGACTTAGCAGTCACCATAGTCGACTCAACTTAAGAAGCCTGATGCTTCCTGCTCCATTGGTCCATAGACTGGCTATTTTAGAGCCTTCAGGTCCTGCGCGTCTTGATACTCTTTCATAGCTTTATCGACCTGCGCCTGCGCTTCGTTAACAGTCTGCCTGGCGTCCTTATATGCTTGTGCTCCATCGCTCAGGCATCGCGTGCCCTGATCGGTGAAGAGTTCTAAAATCTTCTGATCTTCAGCATCGTACGCTTGCTCTGCCGCATCGTTAGCCATGTCCATGTCTTTTGCCAAATCTTCAACGTCTTTCTCGAGTTTCTCGAATGCTTCTGGTGTCATTCTTTCGGGGTCATCCAATTGTTTCTGTCGTTCTTTGTCAAGTTTGTCATCGAATTCATGCCATTTCATTTCTCGCCTCAGAAATCTCTGGCTTCTTGATTCGGAGCTGCCTTCCCGTGCCTTCAACTCTTCTCTATCTTCATCCGTAAGAGGGTCCAGAAAGTCATCCAGTCTTGCTTTCGCTTTTTCCAAACGGCGTTGAGCCTCTTTGAGTTTCAGCATAAATTCGTCGAATTCTTCAGTTGAAACTGCCACCAATCCGTCTGGCGATAGTTCAGTTCCATCGGTGTCGCCTTTTATCTGAGGTCGATCCTTAGATAAGAAAAGGTTGTTTGTGTTCAATAAAACAGCCGGCATGTTATTGGAATCAGCACTGCGCACGGATTGAACCGGTCCGGATGGTGCCTGTGTGGAGACCATTCCACATGCGTGCGCCGACGCCACTGAAAGGGCACAATTTACCGATATCGCGACGATTGCGACGGAACAAAGGGAGTTTCGTTTCTGCTTGTTTTGAGTGATGAACATTGAATTCTTCTCCTGGTCTTAGAATGTGCATTGCTTGCGTACTATGACTTTAGGAAAAAAGTTTTTCAAAAACGGATCCAAGTTGTTTCAGTTTTGTATCAGCCTAGAGAATCTTAGAGATTGGAAAACGCCAGTTTCTTACGTGTCGTTCATCACAGTTGCTCTAAGATCTGCCCCGCCAATCGCTGCACGCTCGGAATTTGACTCCGTTGCTGGACCAATTTCAGAGAGATAAAGCCAGGCAATGATTGCCGTGCAAGCCAACTCAACAGGGAGCCTTTAATCTGCCTCTCAAGCTTTTGCACGCGCGAGCACATCCCAAGACAAGAGAGGGCTGGAAAGCTCGACTGCGATGCCTATCGTTGAATAGCGGCCCTGAGTCCATATTGAGCGGCGCGGATCAGCATTGATTTGCCTTCCCGCTTTGCTTTTGTCTTGATGGGATGGGCGCGAGGATCGTTGCCAATCATCGGTGCTTCGCCCCTGGATGCAGGCGGTGGGCTATCCGCGACGCTCAAGGAGTCTTCATTTTTGTCATACATTGGTCTGCCGTAGTCGCTGAATGCGGCGACATCAAAGTCATCGTATGGAATAAACGGTCTTGCAGCCATGCGCTGATGCATGATGACGTCGCATGTTTTTATGGCGGCTGGTGGAAGGTTGCCGAGATTCGAGTTGAGAGTCTTAGGGTTGATGACCGTTCTGTTGAAGACATCCGATGTCAAAAACCTTTTCTCTTTTTCGTAACTGACATCAAAGTGTTGCATCTCGCTGCGCTTGCGCTCTTCTTTGGAATGTGCCTTCAAATGAGCAAGTTGCATTTCTGAAAAACGATTATTTTTCTCAGCAACGGTCAATACTGGATCTCTATAGACGGCGCCAAGTTGCTTGGCGAATTCAAGCTCACTTGCCAAATCTTGAGAGCACCAGTAGCCGGGTAAGCATGTAAGTACAATGCCGTCTGGCGCCATAACGAAAATCTGAATGTTGTGAGGTCCGGCACCATTGGTGGTATCAACTGCTTGTCCTGCCGGGCTGTGCTTTCGCGAACTGCCCGCATAGCGCTTGTTCTCAATGTCTTTGTAGCCGCAGACAAAGTCTTTTTTCAGAAGGTCAAAAACTGGGTCCTGCGAGAGCGACACGGCCCTCAAGCTATTTCCCGCGCTTCAGGTGAAGCCCTCTATCTTGCCGACCATATGAATCCACAAAATGAGTTTGTCTTTCTTTACCGCCTCTTCTTTTGCGTTTTTAAGGGAGCGCGTCCATGAAATCTCGCTGGTCAACCGGCTCACATTCTCCGCGCACACCGAACCCCGGTACACCGGTGACCCAAATGACGCGGACGACGCCAAAACGCCGACTGTAATCGCCAGGGCGATCCGAGACGGATGAAAGATTTTTACCATTGGACGTTCCCTCTATTTTCGGATTGGAAGAACCCTTTGGGTTTCTCGCGAAATTAGCCGGTGCCATTTAAGAACAGGGACATATAGACTCTTTTATCTAGCTTTTGTTCCCAGCACTTTCGGAAAAACCTGAAAATCGCCACAACATGGACAAATCTATCCTTCACCAAGTAACATCCCTTGAGCGAGAGTCCGCGTTAGCGCGGCTACCGTATGCTCTATTTTTGTCGGCGACTTCACGAACATCTACGCGAACGGAAGCAGGGTAGGCTCGGCTGAACTTCAGGCTACTTTGCAGAACGCCGTTCATCGCGAGAGAGTCTAGGTAGCTCTGTTGCGGCAATAACCAGCGCCGTGCTGTTGCTATCGCTAGTGTTCAAAACCCACTGCCAGTGCGGTTTTGATTTCTCGATTTCACCACGATTGGTGAGATGCATGGCGCAAACAGCATGAATCGTGGTGAGGTCCCCTTTAGATGTTTTGTTCTTGAGTAGATCGTCTTCGTTGATTTCATTGAGCAGATACCTTGTTAGAAGTCGATTCAAATTGCTGGGAGGTCCTTCGGTTGGTATCGCAGCTGTACTGAACGTGGAATGAGTCGCGCTTGTAGAGGCTGGATTCAAGCTTTTTGTAGAAGACGCGCTTGCGACGTCAGGCGGTAGGTGGGCTTGCAGTACGGACTTTGCCTCCTCCGTTTTCTTGAGCCGCTCCTGGCACAAGAAGTAGTTGATGAGCGCGCGCTGTGCAACATCGCCGGAGCAGTTCAAAATTTCGGCGGATTTCTTGAAATCGTTGGCGGCATCTGCGAATTGACCTTTGCACACATAGATTGTCGCTCTGGTTTCATACAAAGATGCATCTTGTGTCTTCGTTGCTAGCGCCGTGTTCGCTGCGAGCAATGCGTCCTCGAGATCGGGGATGCTCTGACGAATTATCCTCGCTCGAACTTTGCTCACAGTCTTTTGTGTGGTGGCCGTCTTGCGCGGCTGAGCAGAAGCCTTTGGCGTGGGTCTTCCGTGCAGTTTCGACATGTTCGGTGTATTCATTCTGGATAACGGTCTCTTGAGTTGGCGGCTCGTTTCGTCAACAATCGAAGGGCTGGCATCGTAAGCGCTTCTCATCAAAAGAATTCGAGGCAGACCGGGAGCAAGTGAGAGCGCTTTGTCCAGATGAGGTTGTGCCTCGGATTTCTTTTTCAAGCTGAGCAGAACCGCGCCAAGATTGAAGTGTGCCATCGCAAGAGAGTCGGCGCTGGCTTGAGCCGAGTATCTGAATG
>CAZISK010000630.1:0-5345 GCA_964541355.1 uncultured Candidatus Obscuribacterales bacterium | reverse complement strand
AGCAGGAAGCATTCAAGTTCGGCGAAAAAGGCGCACCTTCGAAGACCGATATCCCGGCGGACATGCAAGACTCAATCGCCGCGGCTCGAGAAAAGCTGATCGAGAGCCTCACCGAGTCGGATGACAAGCTTTTGGAGATGGTTCTTGAAGGCGAAGAGCCGCCCCTGGAGCTTCTCGAAGCCGATATGAAAAAAGCGGTCCAGGCCGGTACCTTCGTGCCGATCCTGGTGGCATCCGCAATGACCGATGCCGGTCTTCCGTCCCTTCTCGATACAATCATCACTCTTTGCCCGTCGCCTCTCGATCGCGAATACAAGGACAAGGAAGGTAATGCAATTCAGGTCAAGGAAGACGGTCCTGTCGTCGCGCAGGTTATCAAAACCTACGTCAACCCTCAGTCGGGAAAGCTCTCACTGGTAAGGGTCTTCACCGGAACTATCAAGGGCGATACGCAATTGATTGACACCACTAAGGGTGGCAACAAAGAGCGCGTCGGCGGTCTTTACTTCCTGCACGGCAAGCGCCAGGACGCAGCGGAAAAAGGCGGACCCGGCAGTATCTTAGCGTTGGCCCGCATGGAGACGCCACGGACGGGCGACACCCTGGTTACGGAAGGCAGCCGCGTCATGCCTGTTCCGCCACCTCCCTTGCCGTTCTATTCTCTGGCAATCGCTCCGAAGAACCGCGGAGACGAAGCAAAACTCTCGACCTTGCTCCAGAAGCTAACAGAAGAAGATCCAATCCTCAAAGTTGATCGCGACCCGGATACGCATGAATACTGCCTCTACGGGCAGGGAGAAGTTCACCTCACCCTGAGCCGCCAACGCCTGGAGCGCAAATACAGCATCCAGCTCGACAGCAAGCGTCCCAAGATCGCCTACAAAGAGACCATTCAAGCCAAAGTCGATGCTCACGGACGCCACAAAAAGCAGACCGGCGGCAAAGGCCAGTTCGGAGAAGTCTACGTCAAGATCGAGCCGCTCGAGCGTGGCGAAGGCAACAAGTTCTCAGAATCGATTGTCGGCGGCTCCGTGCCCCGTCAGTACATTCCCGGAACAGAAAAGGGTGTCATGGAAGCTCTTGCCCGAGGACCTCTGGCAGGCTTCCCAGTCGTCGATGTCTCCGTCAATCTCTATGACGGCAAATTCCACGATGTGGACTCCGACGAAATGTCGTTCCGCATGGCCGGCATCCTGGCGATGAAAGACGGTATGGGTAGAGCCCAGCCGATCATCCTGGAGCCGATCACTGAGGCGAACATCTACGTTCCGCAAGAGTACACATCGGTTATCCTCGGACAGGTCACCGGTCGTCGCGGCCAGATCCTGGGATTCAGTGCAAATCCAGACAGGCAGCGCTGGGACATAGTCACAGCTCAATTTCCGCAATCGGAGCTCTGGGACTACATCATCGAACTGCGCACCAGTACACAGGGTCTGGCCTATTACGAGTGGAAATTCAGCCACATGGCCCCGGTCCCACCAACGGTTTCACAACAACTAATCAGCGAAGCAACCGCTCACGCAGAATCTTAATTGTTGGAAATCACGAAATAATTTCGGTCCCGTGTCTTGGCACGGGACCGCTTTTTTTGGAATAGCGCCATTAAAGCGGCGATAATGAGGCAGTTAAAACGTTAAGCAAATCCCGCAATCAGCCTAACATTGGTTGTTTCCATGGGTGGCAAATGATAATATGGCATCGACCATAGGTATTTGTTTCTGGTTTGAATCCAGGGGGGAGGACCCTTGTCGGAAGTTAGAGTTGCAGAGGGTGAAAGCATCGAACAGGCGCTAAAGCGCTTCAAGAAGAAGATCCAGAAGGCTGGTATTTTGTCTGAGATCAAGCGCAGAGAGCGCTACGAGAAGCCCTCAGTGAAGAGAAAACGCAAAGCCGAAGCAGCCCGCAAGCGCCGCTCCTGAGTTTTTGCCCGCCATAGAGTTTTTCCCAGCCCCCAGGGGCTGTAGCTGGTTTTAAACCTTGACATATAGAGCTCGAGCACAATAGTAGCGGCTGGGGCTTTTTTGTTGGGCAAGGGTTGAAAAGTGCAGATTTAAGCGCTTGGCAACAATTTCTCCTGTGAATTCTTTAACCCTCCGGGAATAACCTGAGCACGGAGATATTTTTCATAAGGAGCGTCCACCATGGGCAATTCTTGTTCTACTTCTGGCGCGAAAGATACCAAGCGGATTTCCATTGATACGGATACGCTCAAGTCGCGTCTTAATCAGTTTTACGACACCAGCAGACACTGGGGCGCTCAGCGCGACAACACTTTCGAATATCTCTGGGATATAAAAGAGTTGGCGCTCATGGAAGGCCGCGATCAGGTCGAAGTTCCTGCAAGCTGGCTGGATGACCTCGAAAGCAGCTATCTAAATAGGCACTAGTTTTTCCCCACACCACACAAAACATAGGAGCACCAGTAAACTTAAATGGTGCTCTTTTGTATTTTTGCTGGAGTTTAATCAGTTGTCGCGCACTCTGCCTAAGCCTACTCTCCTTTTTGCGGGCAGCGCTTTGCTCGTCATCTGGCACGCTCTCTCATCATCAGGCCAAGCCAAAGATCTCAGACCTTATCAGGTAGCGGCACTCAAAGAGATGCTCGCCGTCACGACTCAATCTCAGAAAGCAGATGATGAGCTGATTCTACAGATCGATACTGTCGCCGACGGACTGGAGAAATATTTTAGAAAACGCCCGAGTAAAAGGAGAATGCCGCTCTCCGACTACGATACTCAGGTGCTCAAGCAAGAGCTTGTACGATTGATCAGCAGCAATCCATATCAAACGAACGCTACACTCAACCCGTCGGCCACCCAGCCCGGCGGGACAACGACTTCATCAGCTCCTCAACTAAACGGCAGAGCGGGTGACGCCCAATCAGCGGCGACCAACATCGGATCAACAACCACCTTCTCATCAGCCACCCCTGACAAGATGAATTCGAGCGGCATTCCGTCCTTACCTGCCAACCTCATCGCCTCATCAGCAATGGTAAGCACCTCTCCATCAGCCGCTCTTCCTGGACCGGATACGAAAAGCCCGACGAACACATCATCGCCCTTTGTCGACGCCACGAAGAACGATGATCAATCCTCCAGATTTTCAAAAGACCGTTTGGTAATCTCCTGCGATCCGGCAATCACCGCATCAAATGCAAAAGCGTTGAGAACAAAGATGCCGGACACTTATAAAGATCTTGCCGGAACAATCCATGTCGTGTTCAACGAACAGGACACAGCCTTCATATGGGGCGCGGATTTTAGCGGTCGCCCGGTTTTCGATCGAACGAAAAAACGTTTCAAGCTCGTTGCACTAACTTTGCAATCATATTGATTTAAGACGCTCCACTCAGTTTGAATTCGAGCCAGACAACAGTTTCCAATTACCGAGTTCGACATCAGGAGGAACCCACTCCCGAACTAGGTATTTCCCTGTGTCGCTTGGCCATGGAGGTGGGTAGGCTCTTAATAGGAAATCGCTGCGAACCACTTTGAGGATTTTAAGATGTCGAAATTGGCGAAAAAACTTGGTCCGTCTAAAGTGACCAGGGGATTGATTGCATCAGGTGGCGCCTTATCATTGCTGCTCGGCAGCGCAATAACGATGAACACATGGGCAGCCAGCACCAGTCCTCAGTCTAAACAAACCGCCGAAGATGGTACAGCCAACAATTTCAAAGGCGAAGGCTCAGGTCAGTTGGTGGCGATGCTGTCATCTGGTCAGTCGCTAGGTCAGTGCCCACTGAAACATACGAGGGTGGATGCCAAAATATCGGGCTATGTTTCGCGCGTCACAGTCAAACAGACTTTCCACAACCCTTTCGATAAGAAGATCGAAGCAGTCTACACCTTTCCCCTGTCCGACACGGGAGCGGTGGACGATATGGTGATGAAGATCGGCACTCGCACCATCCACGGCACCATCAAAAAGCGCGAAGATGCTCGCGCGATATATGAAAACGCAAAAGCGCACGGTCAGGTCGCGTCCCTGTTGGACCAGGAAAGACCCAATATCTTCACTCAGTCCGTCGCCAACATCGAGCCTGGAAAAGAGATAGAGATAACGCTGCAGTATATTGATCTGCTTCCCTTTGAAGACGGCAAGTATACATTCGCCTTCCCGACTGTGGTCGGACCCAGATTCAATCCCGGTGGAGCGACAGGAAAGCAAGGATTGGGCTGGTCTCCTGACACCACCGATGTCCCAGACGCTTCGCGCATAACACCGCCGGTAACACCAGAAGGAACGCGCTCGGGTCATGACATTTCCATCAACGTTCAAATCGATGGCGGGGTCCCAATCAGCAACATCCGCTCGGCGCTTCACGCAGTTAACATCACAGGTCAGACGGAGCGATCTGCCGATGTTTCCCTGATTGGTAAGGCGGCCATTCCGAACCGAGACTTTGTTCTCAAATGGGATGTCGCCGGCGACGCGGTCAAGAGCGGCTATCTGACCTACAAGGACCCCAAGTCGAAGTCGGGCTTCTTCACCGTCATGCTGCTTCCTCCCAAAAAAGTGACGACGGAAAACGTCTCTCCAAAAGAAATGATTTTCCTGATCGACTGCTCCGGCAGTCAATCGGGGCCACCTCTGGAAAAAGCAAAGGAAACGCTCACCTACATCATCGATCACATGAATCCCAACGATTCATTCCAAATTATCTCTTTCAACAACAGCAGCACTTCGCTGTTTCAGAGACCCAGACTGGTCTCTGAGGAGATGAAGCAAGAGGCGAAGCGGTACATAAAGAGCTTGTCCGCCAACGGCGGCACCTGGATGGGACCTGCCGTCGAAGCAGTATTCGAGCAGCCACCCGATGCCAACCGTTTGCGAATAGTGACTTTCATGACCGATGGCTACGTGGGGAATGACATGGAGATCCTGGGGTTGATCAAGAAGAAGAGAGCGAAATCCAGATGGTTTTCTTTCGGCACCGGTAACAGTGTCAACCGCTTCCTGATCGACGGGATCGCAAAAGAAGGAGGCGGCGAGTCGGAGTATGTTCTGCTCAACACTTCAGGCGAAGAGGTCGGAAAGAAATTTTATCAACGTATTGCTTCGCCCGTACTGACCGACGTCAACGTTTCGGTCGAAGGCGTGGAGACCAAAGAGGTTTTCCCGAAGGATATCTCCGATGTTTGGGCACAAAAACCGCTCTACATAAAAGGTCGATACATGCAAGCGGGCTCCGGCACCATCACATTGACAGGCTATCGAGCCGGCCATCCCTACAAGCAGACACTCAATGTCAACTTCCCGGAATCGCATGACACCAATCCCGGTATCGCATCAATCTGGGCGCGCGCCAAGGTCGACAGGCTGATGTCGGAAGACTG
>CAZISK010000629.1:0-5351 GCA_964541355.1 uncultured Candidatus Obscuribacterales bacterium | reverse complement strand
CAGATTGCTCAAATGCGACAGGCCAATGGCGGCACGCTCAAACCTGAAGATTTCAAACAGATGGAAAGCGCACTCAACCATACAAGCGCTCAAATCCAGACAGTGGCTGAGTCAGGCGACAAAACCGTTTCATCGGGCGACGCGCTGGGTGCGGCCTGGACAAAAGGTCCAGATGGTGCACAAAATCCCGGACAACTCCTCAAAGAGATGAAGCAAGAGAATAAGCGAGAGCTTCGACAAGAAAAACAGAATACCGAGCAGAAGGTAGAAC
This sequence comes from uncultured Candidatus Obscuribacterales bacterium, assembly GCA_964541355.1. Lineage (GTDB taxonomy): Bacteria > Cyanobacteriota > Vampirovibrionia > Obscuribacterales > Obscuribacteraceae > JADYXR01. Next base: position 5,080 of record CAZISK010000629.1, on the reverse strand, counting down.
AGCAACAGCTCGAGTACGAACGAGAAATGGTCGAGAAAATGGGCGAACAGCGACAAAACATCCTCAAACAGAAGGACGACCTCAAAGATATACGCCAAGAGTCAGGAGCGGACTAAGCAAAACCAGATGCACCGGTTGATTTGGGAGTGAACACGATCTGCCAGTGATTGGCACAGTGACCAAAGCCCTGTGCCAGTAATAACTGTGCGTAGCAGAACGACAACCGCTGCCGAATTAGTTGCTCAATACCGCCTGCTGAGCAAGGTTTTGCTCTCTGGCCTCGGCAAGACGTTTCATAGAGAACCTGTAGATGCGAGAGGACGGGTCGACCGGTTCAGCCGGTTGGTCCACGGCGATGCAGGGCTTTCTAGTCTGCCGACTGGCTGTGGGAACTGTTCTAGCCTGGACTGGGGTTGCTTTTGGTAGAGCATCCAGCATTGCATCAATTTCAATTGTGCGCCGCCACAGCGCCTTGATTTTGGCGCGCCGTACGATAGCTTTTCTAATTTTCCAGGTGGCATATCCCACACCTGCCACCACGAACGAGAGCAAGACGACTTGCCAGCTCGCTGAGACGAGAAGGTATGAAACACCGCACACCACAACCAACGAACCGATCGTGTGGAGAAGCATTTTCGGTGATCCTTACTGGGTCACGAAGGAGAATATTCGATTGTAATAGCGAAGTGGATATACAATACATTGAAACTAGCAGTCTGAATAGCCCCCTAGGGACAGATAATCAGACGAGTTTTTATTTTTTTGAAAGCAAAACGACATGTGGCAATGAGTTCTGGAGACCAGCGTCTCAAGGATGCACAATATATGAGGCTTTCAGCGTTTCATCTACTGGCGCTCAGCGCTGAAGGCAACAAGACCGAGAAGTATCGAGTTTCTGGACAAGTCAGCACCAGGAGCGCCACCATATAAGTCGCTCGACTACTTATCGCTGCACCGCAGGTAATACCTGCCCGGATACGACCGTCCTACCAGGGCAACTCTTTGCTTTTGTCAAAGGAGCCACCGCCGTCCTGCCCGGACTGAGTCTGCTGGTTATTTTGAACGGGTGGAGCTTGTTGAGGCTGACCTTGCGGTTGTTCATAACTTTGCTGGGGTTGCACCGGCGCAGCGCTTTGATCGAAAACTTGCGACGGCGCACCAGGGTTAGCGTTAGGCTGCTGAGCCTGCGGAGACGGCGAGTCATCGTCAGACATCGTACCGTTGACCTCGGCAAGATCCCTCATTCGTTCGCTCACCCACATACTGCCGTCTTCATACTTAACCTGCAATACCCGAATCTGAAATTGAGTGATATTGGGGTGCAGTCCCCCCTCCCGCTTCCACTTGTGAGAACGGCTGCCACCGGGAGGTAGCGGATAAGCATCGGGTGCGTGAAAGGTCCCACGGTCCTTACCGGTGCTGTCGCTATATCTACACCGAAACTTCACCGCTGACACCGGCTTGGCAGAATTATTCGTATAAGTAAGGTATATTTTTGAGGCCATCGGAGCGCCAAAGGGATCAATCTCGAGCACACTCCGAAGAGCGGTCAACTGTACCGGACAACCCGCCTCCGGGAAGAAATCCGCACTGAGCGCCTTTTCCTGGCTGGCTTGTTGAGCATAGCAGCCATTGTTGGTCCCAATATGAAAAGAGAACACCATAGTGGAAACAAGAACAAAAACAGCCGTTACCCGCGGAATTAATTTAAAGAATTTACTAATTGGTCTGTTCTTCATGGGAGTGCTCCTCAGTCCGCCTTCCCTGGTAAGCAGCTGGGCCTCCGAGACAGACAAGGACCTTACTCTTACCATAATACATACGAATGATCTACATGCTCACGATGAGCCATTTCTGGACAACGGGAAAACCGTGGGCGGGATAGCCAGAATCGGCTACATTGTCCGTTCTCTCAAGAAAAGGTTTCCGGCTGCCCTGGTCGTAGATGCCGGCGATATCTTTCAAGGTTCGCTCTTGTACAGCAAATTCAAGGGCGACATTGAGGTCAATCTCCTGAATAAAATAGGCTACGACATCTACACCATCGGCAATCATGAGTTCGACGATGGTGCAAAGAACCTGGCACAACAGTTGGAGAAGGCGAAATTCGAGATCATCAACGCCAACCTTGATGCCGATGCCGTGCCGCAACTGGCGAAACTGATCAAACCATCCGTCGTTAGAAAGATCGGTGGGCAGTCGGTCGGATTTGTCGGTGCTATGACCCCGGAACTCGAATCATTAGCTATAAATCTACAGGGAGTCAAACTCAAGGCGACGGACGATCAGTGGATACAACCAATTCAAGAAGAGGTCTCCAAACTGAAGAGCTCCGGCGTGGACAAGATAGTTCTCGTAAGTCATTGTGGAGTCGACTCAGACAAAGAGCTTGCCGAAAAGCTTCCCTCCGTAGACGCAATTATCGGCGGTCACAGTCACACTCGTCTAGCGAAGCCCGTGATCGTGAAGCACAGAGACGGCAGCAGCACAACGATTGTACAGACCGGCTGCTACGGCAGAGCGGTGGGCTTCTTACAGTTGACATTCAACGACAACGGGGTGGTCAAGCCGTCCCTCTCGAGATATAGATTGTTCGATGTAACTTCTGAAACCGTCGAGGTAGGCGATCTCAAGGAGTACATAGAAAAGGTGGCCGCACCATTCGCAGCGCTTACCCGCGAGATTGTCGGAACCGCATCAGACTATTTCGAAAAACGCAACTCGCTCTGCGACACGTCGATGGGCGATATCGTATGTGATGCCGTTCGAGACGCCGGCAAAGATTATGGTGTCACTATCGCTTTCCACAACCGCGGCGGTATTAGAGGTGTTCTCCAGAAAGGGCCGATCAGTGTGGCCCAGATAGAGCAGATCCTGCCTTTCGAAAATTATGTCGTGTATGCGACGGTAACCGGCAAAATCATCAAGAAGGTTGTTGAACACTCGCTGGCTGACGGTCTCGGAGGACACTTCGCCGATGTAAGCGGACTGAAGATTATCTGGGACAAATCAAAACCCTCTGGAGAACGAATTGTTCTCATTCTGGCGGACGACGGGAAAGGTAACTACAAGCCTTTAGACGACGATCAGACCTATAAGATGGCAATGAACCACTATAACTTTGAGGGGGGCGAAAGCTATGACTTCAAAGGAGCCACCGACGTCATAAAAACCAAGATTCGGATGGCAGACGCTCTTGCTGACTACATCCGAAAGCATCCCGCGCTTGCACCACAAAAACCGAATCGCATCGTATGCGTAAAGGAAGGAGCACTTCAAATAAAACATGATGGCGGCGAAAAGACTCTTGTCTTGCACGACGCTCCCTCGGCAGCAAGAATCTCGATCGTGGGCGGCACCGGCCCTGGTGTCAGCACTATTTACAATGCCTTTCCTGTCCCGCTCGCCGGAGCTCAAGTGTTGAAAACCGGATTGAAAGCATCGGCCGATGGGAATTTTTCGATGAAAAATTTGACGAGACTGTTGCAGGTCTACAAGTCTAACCATGAGAAAGGGCAACAGGCGTCATGGGTTTCCATCGTAGCGCACCCGTCTCGACGCGAATCAGATCACACAATCGTAGCAGCACCAATCAATATTCGATGAGGCAAACTCCTGACTTGCGAGCGCGCCGGCCCCCTGTATAATTAATGGGCACCATCAGCGGCATCGCATAGATGAAAGAACTCGACGTTAGAATCGCTCTTCATGAATTCATAAAGAGTCAGTTGATAAAGAACCAACCTGATAGTCTCATTATCGACGAGCTTGGACTGATCGAGGGAAGCTTTCGAGTAGACGTGGCCGTGATCAACGATCGTTTGCACGGCTTCGAGATCAAGAGCCCGTCCGATAATCTTTTACGCCTGCCGGCTCAGCAGAAGAACTACAGCAAGATATTCGACAAAATGACGATTGTATGCGCAGACAGATTCGTAGCGCAAGCCGTAGATATGATACCAAAATGGTGGGGGCTGGTCAGTGTAAGCATGCGCGACGGTATGCCTTACCTCAATGAAATCTGGCCTTCAAGACAAAATCTGGAAGTGAATCCATTCCATATATGCCAGTTGCTATGGCGCGAAGAGGCTCTGGCGGTTTTGAAAGAACACGGCATGGACTATGGGTTTCGCACAAAAGGGAGGCGATACATGTGGAAAGCACTTGCAAAAGAGCTTCCGCTGGACACCATTCGAAAATCAGTGAAACAAAAGCTCTCCAGCCGCGTGGGGTGGCGATAGACTCTGCCATAATACAAGAGGGGGAGCGAGTTTTACCTCGCTCCCCCTCTTCACTTCTGCTCGTGAAAAACTTATCTTCGTCGACCGCCGCCTCTGCCGGACCTCGCACCGCCACCGCCTTTGAAGCCACCTCCGCCCATTCTCGCGCCACCAACACCTGCGCCTTGACCAAATGCTCCTCGTCCGCCGAAAGAGGAACGCCCAGCACCGGCCGCGATACTATTACCAGGACCAGCCGAGCCGCTGCCGAAGCCGCGGCCAGGGCCACCACTGGCCAGCCCACCGCCTAATCCCTGTCCGGGTCCGGAGTCACCAAATCGATCACCGCCTCCGGTGCTGCCTCTTCCGAGAAAACCACCGGAACCCGAGCCGGAACCGGCACCGCGACCAAATCTACTACCACCAGAACCAAAGCGCCCACCACCTCCACCAAATCGGCCTCCTCCAGGCGACTGTCCAGAAGCCAGACTATTGGATGGGCCTCCCTGATTTCCAAAGCGGGATTGCTGAGCACTCATCGATGACAGGTCGGAAGTGCTCGACGTCGACATTGAACTCGCTGGTACCGATTGTGCTGATGCTGTCGTCGGGGTGGTGGTGGGCGGCGCTGACGTTGTGTACGTAGTGGTTGGCGGAGTGGTCGTGGTTGGATAGGGAGTGGTGGCGGAAGTAGTAGTGGGTGTAGTCGTCGGGTAGACGGTTGGATAAACGTTGATGGATCCATTAACTGGTGGATAAGCGCTGGAGGATCCAGAGTAAGGATAAGGATACGGCACAGGCACAGGAATCGGCAGGGTACGTGGTTGATAAGATGCTGACTGACTGCCGGAAGAACTGCT
>CAZISK010000628.1:0-5353 GCA_964541355.1 uncultured Candidatus Obscuribacterales bacterium | reverse complement strand
CCCATCAACATAGATGTTTCTTTCTTGAATGACTCAAACTGAGTGAAGCGCTGATCAATGAAGTGCAAAATCCTGTCGATTTGTGCGAACTCGTCGTCGCCATCGAGAGCCGGCTGCATGGCGGATCGGGTTGCCAGTCGACGAGATGAGTCGGTCAGTCGATTGATTCTTCCCGTCATCGACGAGTTAAGAGAAACCAACAGGAAGAGACCGGTCACCAGAGAAAAGCCGAGTGCGATTGTTATCCCGTTGTCAATTTTCCGCCGTCCTTCCGCGACCTTCATCTTGCTGTGAGATCGCAGCTCAACCTGTTTCGAGATAAGGTGATCTGTGGTGTCGACTAAGGTTCTCATCGACAATGCGAGGTTCTTAAAATCCTCCTCAGTCAACATGCAATTGTCGCCGACGCCAGTGTCGCGCTGAGACAAGGGCGATTTGTTGTGGAGCTTCAGTAAAGTTCTTAACGCCGCTTCAATTTTGTCCCTCTCGTTCGTGTCCTCTGGTAGCAGCTCTTTCAAACCCGCCAGCTGTTGACGCTCATAATTTTGATAGTATCCTCGTCGACTAACGTTGTCTATCTCCGGACCCATCCGGATACCGACAACAGACGAAGCCATCAATGACACTGAAGTAGTAACTTTATTGGCTTGAGCCAACATCTTCCAGGCATCATATTCGTTCTTAAGCTCCTGCCGAACTTGTGATGATAGAACCAGCATGGTTCCGACAAAAATGCATTGCGATACAAGCACAGGCAACAAAAGAATCTGCCACTTACGCTCGAACGAAAACCAGCCTGTTCTGCCTGAAGGCGCAACAGGCAGCACCTGACGGATCGATTGTACGTGATCGCCCTTTCGAGCAAGCCTTAGCATTAGGGTCTGACGATCGGAGCTGATCGTCTCTGCAGTTAGTTTTTTCGAGTTCAGGCGCGCCAATTCGTTGCACAGAGACCAACGCAGCCGCTCGGGAAGGTCTTTCTCTTGGCCATCCTTATCATCTTCAGCCTCTGCTACCGCGTCACCTTCGTAGGTGATTTTCATACACGCTGGTTCGTCAGCGATCGCTATTTCAATCGAAGAATTTTCCCGACTGTGGTCTATCGCGCAGGAGAGCAGTTCTTCAAGCAGCCGTGCTATTTGCGCTTCGTCACCAATCGTGGATACATCGGGATCCACCGTTGAAACGATCGAAATGTTTTTCCATCTGGCTGCATCTTCAATAGCAAACATCGCTGATCGAATCGCCGCTGCGAAATTGGCGGACTCATTTGTTGGAACGAGCTTACCAGATTCAATCATCTCCAGGTCCAGCAAATTCGAAATCATCGAAACCACTTTTGCGGCAGCTTGAGAACATTTCTCTAGAGTGCTCTCCGATTCTTTGTCCAGCGTACCGAGTGAGCCTGAAGAGAGGACCGCCAAAGTTGCACTCAGCGAGGTCAGGGGGGTCCTGAGTTCGTGACTGACAATGCCAACGATTTCTTGTCGGAACTCTTCATTCGAACGCAAATCCTCTGCCGACTGGTAAAGCGTTTTTTCCAGAAGGGCAATTTCGTCATCGCCAAGGTTAGGTTTCATCAAAGGCGCTCCGGCAACCAGGCGCCATGCGTTACTCAACAAACTGGTAAGACGTTTTCCAATCTCCTTGGCCACATGAAATCCAAGTACAGCTGCAAGAAGTGAAAAAAGGGTGCCAATTACAAGCGTTGCTAGAAGCTGCCCGCTCACGGGCTCTATAACACTGGGCAGCGAGTTCGCGCGTTGGTCCTGGATCTTGAACAGATCGGACGCCATCTGCTCCACTCGTTGAATAGGGCCCGCAAAAGCTCCTTGTTGGCTCTGGCTAATCATCAATTTAGTCAAACCATCTGGCATTCCGTCTATCAGCTTGCGAACTCGCAACATCAATGCCGACTGTTTTCGAGAGACAATGACTATCTGATGCTCGGCCCTGCTGCCTTTTGTAAGCTCTTCGAGCTCAGCCAATGATTGATCGACCTCCACGACACACTCGTCAATGCGGCGGCGAAGATCGTCAGAAGGCGAAATGCGATTCAAAATAACGAATATTCCTTCACGGTGAATCGCTCGCCGAAATCTGTCCCCAAGAGCGACGATGTCCCGACTGTGAGCAGTTTTGTCTATCTGTTGCTGGACTGCTTCCAGGGCACTACGAAAGTTGAGAATCATGGCAATCTGAATCACAAGTGGAGCAAAAACAATTACAGTTCCCTTGTGAACGACCTTCATCTTTGGTTTAAACCCGTGGTTCTCATTCTGAAATCTACTTGTGAATTGTGGGTGATGATTTCACTCTCACAGTCGCCGTCGTGGATTAGCTCAAAGTGTCATAACTATCATACAGGTGATGTGGTCGCAGGTGGCGAGGATTCTTGAGATGTAAGGAGGTGCGGAGCTTATTGTCATACTCTATGATTTACCTAAAAAGTTGACCTAGTGGTATCATGGACGGTACCGAGTTTGCTGAAGGACCGCCGGCGCCGCTCAAATAGTGGAGGGTACTACTGTCCGAAAGCCGTACATTAATTAGTGCCGAATCGACAGTGGTATTAAGTGAGTGATCGCGTGAAAACCTGCTAATACTGCTCGTGGTATGAGCCAAGGACTTCCAACTGAACCACTGAATCATAATGAGAGTAAATGCATTGTCCCAAATCACGGTCCTCGCGCTGGCACTGTATATGGTGTCAAGCTCGTCGAGCGTTGCCGAGAGCAAGGGGCAAGAAACAGCCGCTGAATCTTCTGGCAAGCAGAGCCCCCCAGAAAGAGACCAGCGCTGCGGCAATAGGTGAAAAGCTCGATATCGGACTGGTCGACGCAAACCCTTCCACTACTGGCAATACCGCTTAGCGGTATTGGGTTCTACGTCGATTCTTCCTGCGAAAGAATTTCTTTTGCGGCTTCGCTGAAGTAGGCGAATTCTCTTTTCAAATCAACACTCAAATCGGCGAGACATTCCGCCTCTCCGGACTTAGATGCCGATTCGATCGCCTTTGCCGCCTGGGACAACTGTGCGGCGAAAATCATAGCTGCCGCACCTTTAATACCGTGAGCCAGTTTCGAGAGCCCGTCCATGTCCTGTTTTTCAACGAGGTGTTCAAGTTCGGCTAATTGTCTTTCTGTGTCATCCATGAACACTTTGAGGAGACGATTGGCTTGAACTTCCTTAAATCGTGATTTGAGTTGCTGATAGTCGATGGCAGCGTCCCGTGGGACTTGATCGTCTACCGCGCTGTCCGCATCGTTCTTGGTGTCGCTGGTGGTGCTTACATGTAACCAGCGCTCTAAAACTGATTTCAAATCTTTCAAGGCGAATGGCTTGGTTATGTAGTCGTCCATGCCGGCTTCCAGGCATTTTTCCCTGTCGCCGTCCATGGCGTTCGCAGTCATCGCGATAATCGGAACATGTTTTCCGGTGGTGCTTTCTCTCTTTCGAATCGCTCGCGTCGTCTCGTATCCATCCATCTTCGGCATCTGACAATCCATGAAAATTATGCCGAAGTCGGCATTCGCCAGAATTTGGAGAGCTTCTTCGCCGTCGTTGGCAGTGGTGACTTCCATCCCCAGGTTATCGAGCTCAATTTGAGCGACAATCTGGTTGGTCTGGTTGTCTTCGACGAGCAGTGCCACGCGTCTTCGCTCCGATTTTGTTCCTGCCGACAATCCCGGCGTATTGATTGCATCAGCTTCCTTGGCTACTGGTTTCAGCTCACACTTTTGCTCAAGAGTTGCAGTATCGGCTACAGACCTGACGACGGATCCAGTCAACGAAGCCAGGCAGTCGAGCAACTGGGTCTGCCTCAATGGTTTCGTAAGGAAGGCATCGCAGCCCGCGGCTATAGCTTTTTCTCCGAGCCCTTCTTCGTGAAGCGCGGTCAAGAGAATTATTTTTGATTCTCTTGTTCTGTCCATCTTTCTCAACTCGGTAACTAGCTCCAATCCGGTCATCTCCGGCATCAGATAATCGACGATGAGCAGGTCGAAGTCGTTCTTTTCGACAAGCGCAAGTGCGCTGGTTCCGGAGGCTGCGGTGTCGTTGGGAACACCCCAGGAGTTAAGATAGAATCCAGCCAGCTCTCTCATAGCCTGATGGTCGTCGACCACAAGGGCCCTTTTGTAACTGAAATCTTTGTTCGATATTTTGTGCTCATCGGCGCTGGCAATAGCGAATGGTAGCTCGAACCAGAATGTTGACCCGGCGCCTTTTACGCTTTCGACTCCAATCTTTCCTTTCATTAATTCGATTAGTTGCTTGCATATGCTCAGTCCCAGACCTGTGCCACCATACTTGCGAGTGGTGGAACCGTCAGCCTGTATGAACGGCTTAAATAGCTTCTTCTGCTGTTCTTCTGTGAGACCAATACCACTGTCTATAACCTCGAAGCGAAGCGTGATTTCGCTTTCGTTTCGAGTTGTCGGTCGAACCCGAATTATTACTTCACCTTTTTCGGTGAACTTGATGGCATTGTTTACAAGATTGATAAGCACTTGTCTGAGCCTTGAAGGATCGGACTGTAAATGCGTCGGTAGGCCTGGGTCAATCCATGAGAGAAGAGCGAGACCTTTGGAGTGAGCATTTGAAGAAAGAAGGTCCAGTGCGGTCTCGACTACTTCGAAAAAATTGAAGTTTACGTTCTCTATAACGAGCTTGCCAGCCTCAATCTTAGAGAAATCGAGAATGTCATTGATAAGATCCAGAAGCGATTTACCGCCCTCTTGAATAAGGTGCAGATACTTCCTTTGCGCGGCGGTGAGTTCGGTTCTCTCGAGAATATTACTCATGCCTATGACCGCATTCATCGGAGTTCTAATCTCGTGACTCATATTCGCGAGAAATTCACCCTTGTACTTGTTTGCATGATGCAGTTGTTCCGATTTTTCCTCGAGCTTTGTGCGGTATTTCTCCAATTCTTCAAGCGTATCGATCAGCTGTTTGTTCTGTTGCTCGAGGTCCTCGACGATCGAAAATGGCGAATTCTCTTTGAGAATGCTCACCCACTGATTCACGACTTTCTCTGTCACCCTATCGATCAGACCAGTAAACTTCAGCATTCTGACGGTGGTGCCTTTTGCACCATCGGATTTAATTTCCAACTGATCCATTAATTTTCGGCTGGCTGAAATTCCACCTTTCGCTTGTTCAGAGCGTTTGAATATATTGGATACAACCATTCCCGGTCCCTGGTCCGAAACTAAGATCTCCAGACATTGCTTCCCTTCGTGCTCATCGATACTGAATTCGATTCGCGCTTCTCCTGCGTAGGTAATCGCATTGCGAACGATCTCGGAGACTGCAGTAACTAGCCGGGTTGTATTGAGCGTGGTCAAAC
>CAZISK010000627.1:0-5356 GCA_964541355.1 uncultured Candidatus Obscuribacterales bacterium | reverse complement strand
CAAGGGCTTAGACGAGCAACATTCCGAATTTTCACACGCGCTGCTTCCCAGCAGTAGCCTCTGTCATGCAACCATTTAGCGTAGTCATCCAAATACTTGCCGAGGGGATACAGATGAAATCGTGAGATTGTCTCTTGATCTTCAAAAAATAGCCATAGTGACATACTCGAACCTCCTTGCTTGGCTTCCAATCAGGAGATACATGCCAAGATAGCGGCCGATTGCCCCAGGCAACGATTCGTGCATGCCACCAAGGTTCATGCAATATACGCACGAGGATTAACAAAGGCAGAAATAGCGCGTAAGCTCTCGATCAATAGGGCATGGGTGATTGGCCGTAGTTATGCGAAAAGTACTGTCAAGCTGCTTGACAGCCGTTCATTGTCTCTGAAACCTATCATTTCCGGTAACAATAAAGTTCCAGCGATGGGTTACATAGGACCTGGTGGAATCTTGAATCCGTTCTACAATCATAATTTCCAATACATCCTTACTGAGCGTGAGTTTACCGTGAAAGCGCCAGGACTCTTTCGGATCTATTGGTAGTAGTTGTGTTAGCACAGTTTCGTTGAGTGAACGGTCGATAGCTCGTAGCTTGCCACAATCGAACACGACAATTGTGCCATCAGATAGTTCGACAGGACGTGGAACTTGGCCATGAGTCAGACAGGGCCCACGCTCTATTTCGCCGTGAGGAAGCAAGCGCACTATGCGCGATCTTGTTGGGCTTGTTCTATCGCACTCCACTACGCGGACGATACCTCCAGGGTCGACAATGTAGTGCCCGTAGCTGCGCCAATGATCGACTTCTTTTCCATTGCAATCGTACATCCAGGTATCAAAGGCGTCGTATCCTTCCAATCCAAGAACAAAATGTCCGTCGCCAAGGGCGGCTGCCATCGCTGATCGTCTTTTGGCCAGCCGCTTGCCGTTCCTCAAATCCAATATCAGTGCATGTCCTGTCATCCCCCATGCAGTGTCAAGGTTCAATGGTTCGGTTAGAAGCAGCAGGCAATCACCTGAGACATAAGCCTCTGTTGGTTTGCCTGGAAACAGATGTATCCATCGTGGACATCCCCAGTGGGTGACACGGCTAACCATGCAGAGGCTGGCTATTAGACGATCCGCTTCGAGTTTTATAAGCACTCGTGGTTCCTCGAAACCATGGGCGTAGCATTTCGTAAAGCCTTCGGCGCGCTGATAATTCACTTCTTGAAGATGCCAATCACTCATACAGCCAACCTCTTGTACACCGATGGTAAGGATCATGCTCAGAACTGTGCCCGTCTCTTTGAAACCCAGAATTTGAAAGAAGCTTGGTCTCCACACTAGAGACTAATCTGTAGTTTGTTTCTGCCACAGATATGAGATGAACCGTTCCGGCAAGTCGAAAATGACATGAACTTGATTCTGGTCTTGAGATAAGATGAGCACCTGAGAGTACCTTGGTTGTGCCACTTCGACTTCTGCAAAGTACATTAGATTGAAAAGCACTTCATCTTTTCCTTCAAACTGATTCGCAAATGGAATCCATGCAGCCGAACCCTGACACACTTGTTGGTGAGCCGGCTGCGAAAACGATCGTAAGTCAGGGCACTCTCTCTTCGGCGCCGAGCTGATGTCTAGAGTTTGGTTGACATCCACATCGTCGAACTCATACTGGTCGAAAAAGAGCGTGCGCATTTTTCCTATGCCGTCGTGTCCCAGTGGCAGAGAATATATCTTTTCGGTGATTCAATTATCGCTTCAACATGATCCCACTCTTGGAAAAGTATGAGTATGTTGCTCGTGTCGCCATCTGCCTGTAGGTCTATCTTTGCAAAATAACGCACGCTCTCGGCAAACTGATTGTGTGCAGTCGCAACGGTCTCCCATTTCCTACATACATCTATTCCCGGGCACGAGGCGCTCTCCATTGCTGCCTTCTCCCAATTGCTCAGCAGCTGCTCCAATGATTCAACACCGCACTTCTTTACGAACTGTTCGATGTCGGGACACTCCTTTTTGCTTGCTATAACCAGACTGAGGCTCTCTTCGGAGGAAGGACCCATGGGAAACTCATACTGATTGAAGAACAGTTTCTGCATATTTCTCCATTTTGCATTTTTTTGCGTAGCGCGTGTTTCTCTTTGCTGAACATATGAGTCCACTTCTGGATAGCGCCGGACAAGCCCTGCCTGTCGGGATTGCCGGTTGCGAAACTCTTGTTCACCATCAAAGCAACAAGAAGGCTGCCAAGTGGCTTGGCGGTACTTTTCGTATTAACTGCGGCAGATCACCCGGCATCGGTGCGCAGGCTACTGGAGCGCAAATAGAAAAGCACTCTCGAATCGTCGAATTGCTGGAGCGATTTTGTTATTTTAGTCGTTCTGTAAACCCCCGTTTGAAAAGCTGCAACATGGAAATAACTGGTTATGACAATGTAATCTTCACTGCCGTAGATCCAAGACCCTCCTTGCTCTACGCCATCGGTCTCCTAACTGAAAGATGGCATGGATCATTGCTGACGATAATTCTGGACAATCCGCCGAGCAGCCGTCAATCCACCAGTGTGACTCTTGTGGAACTGCCAGAATCAGGCAGCCAAATATATGCTGTTCGTGATGAGGCAATGGATAAGTTCGCCGATGATCACGCTTACGCGCTTATGGATGACGGCGAAGGTCCAGTGTCATTCATGTATAGTAAGCGTGGACCGCTAATCTTCGAACTGAATGGAGTGAAGGAACTGGCTAAGACAGTAGCAGCAATGAATGCAAGCGATCCCTACGACAAGCGGTTGAGTAGGGGCATCAACCCACCGGAACCATATGATGCTTCGTTGTGCAGTCCGATTTTATTTGAGGTCACGATCGTCACACCTAAGTGTCCGCGCGAAGATTCTTTTTCTGCCTGGATCCTAAGACAGTGCAGAACTGCTTGCTAAAGGGCACACAGGCTTGTTAAATTGGACTTTTGGATACTCAATGAGATGGTTACGAACTTATGGAATCGTTCTGGTTGCTTCTTTTAACCGGCATCACATTTGCCATCCTGTTTGCCTTACACCACAAAGACGACGGTGGGCACCCTTCCAATGTCTCGAATTCGGTTCGCGGGACATTCAATGTCGTTGTGGCATTTGCCATCCGGCTCTCAAGATATGGTACAGGCCGTCCACGGTTGGAAGTGCTCCTGTCGGAGTTGGAGACACTGCTTATCGGATACAATTACGCTGTTTTTCTTCGGATCTATCCTGTCCCATTCAACCCTGATGCGTCCGTTGAGTGGTACGTCGCGAAGGCACTTGGCTCCAGAGCAATTGTCGATCGCGCATTGCCTGTCACTGGTCCAGACTTTCTTGCAGAGGTTGAGACAGCTCTGCGATATGCCGGAGAGACAACAGCTGGCCCAATCCCAGCAATCCTAGCTTCGCGCCGGTTCGCAGAATTGTTATCCAGCATACGGGTCGAATTAGAGCGACTCATAGACGGAGCCCATCTCTTGGCGCAGTTCTGGCTTTGCGAGGGGCATCCAGCGTATCCAGTTTTTTGGGACTTCGCCTTCGTCATCGCCAGCCCAGAGGGAGGGTTCGTACTCATTGGCAGCAGCTCGGACTGAGTGTTGGGTTGATGTTTCGCTGACGATACTTGATCAAAAACCTCGAGAACAACAGAGCCAAATTATTGCAAGATTGAACATCTTTTCCGGACAAACACATAAGAAATCTCACACCAGAACAATCCTTTTTGATGAGGTGAGCCATGAACAGTGGACTCATAAAATTCGACGAGTCAAGAAGAGACGTCGGCAGCTTTGAACGTGATCCATGCGAAAAGAGCCGTTCACTTAGTTCGTCTTCAATCGTCGATCCGATCAAGCAGCTTCCCGTGAAATAAATCCTTGATATGGCAAGAGAATCGCTCCCGTATCACTCGTAAGCCGATGGTACGTCTTTGCGAAAGTCGGGGCTCGCAGGCTCCAAATACCCAAGTTCGTAAAATGCTATGCCGAGCAATGCAATTCAGCCGGAGGGGCAATCTAGCTCGCCATCACATTCTCGCGATCGTTCTTGTTTGATCCATGAATAGTCCTGAACTCGGGATAGTCCCCCCTATTCCGATATCGGAATAGCGGTGACTTTCATTGATGTCCTTAGACGGCGAACCATTTTAGAGAACAAGCAGGGTTGCATAACGGCCCAGACCGATTCCGCGTGCTTTAACTGGCTCATCTGCTAACGCGTTGACTAAAGCGAAGGAATTCGGACTTTGACGGTGAGAGCGTCGGCGTCTCTCAGGCATCGAGCATCGTCGAAGGAGTTGAGGGTGGAGTCATCTCAACGCATTCAGGAAAGCGACTTGACGAGCGCGTTGACCAGGCGCTCAATGTTAGCAAGGGCTACGGCGGGCTCGACGAGCTCAATGTCCTCAACGTCCCAGAAAACTATTCGTTGTATCCACTCGGGAAGTCGCGCTGTGACCATTGGATGATGCTCGCATTGGCTCATCGCAATTATCATGAAAGCTGATTCGAGATCACTGACACAAACAGCTTTGGGATATCTCGCAGCATCTCCAAGCTCGATGCCCCTGGATTTCAGACCGTCCATAGCGAACACCGAGATCGGTCCATAATTTTCGGTTGCGCCCTCCAGTGCTAGAGCCGCCGAATCCGAGAAGTAGGGAATGCCGATCTCAGATGCCTTACGATTGAAAATCTCCTCGGCAAATCTGCTTCGGTAGTAATTACCGGTACAAAGGAATAAGATTTTTCTTGGCACAGGAACTCACAGAAGCTACGACAAGGAGCATTATATTCTTTGCCGAATGCATAGTGGGACAACCACAGAAGCACCGGACATACTCGACGCTTGGCGAAGCGGCTCACTAACAATGCGGATGCTTTCAAAACATGATTTCCCCATGATTATATACTGGAAAAAGGATAGGGTTCTTAGCGTATGCATAATACGTGACCGCGGTTAGAATTCTGTTGGTTTCCCATGAAGGTGTTGGTTATGAAGAGTTATGTGATCACTCTTCTTCAGTCGCTTGGATTCCCAATCCTTGTGTTGCTGCTGATTGTTGCACACGGAGCGCAAACACCTTGTCTTGCAGGCGCATGTCGACGACCTTCCCCCATTGAGGAGACAAATTCCGACATCCTACATGTAAGGATCGAACGTCTAATTGACACCGGTGAGCCTGAAAAGGACAAGCCAATTGTGTTCGAAGCACAGGTTTTGGAAGTATTGCGAGGCGACAAGAAATCGTACCCTCCCAGGATTTCCGTAGCGCGAGCGTCTCGCCGGCTAGCCGGATATTGCCAGCGTCCGGTGTATTACATCACTCGAGTTCCAAAGCCTGGTGAGCAA
>CAZISK010000626.1:0-5362 GCA_964541355.1 uncultured Candidatus Obscuribacterales bacterium | reverse complement strand
TGCCCAACCGCTGGCGGTGACAATGAACGAGGGTGTGGCAGTCTGCGTCGAAGTAGATCCTGAAAGGATTTGAAGAAGTTTGTATACAAAGTATCTCGATGTCGAAGCAGACAATATCGTTCATGCAATTGATTTAGCAGAGAAGGCGAAGAAGGAAGGTAAGCCACTATCCATCGGACTGCTTGGAAATGCAGCCGATGTATTGCCGAAGTTGATTGAAGGCGGTTTCCGCCCTGATGTCCTTACGGATCAAACATCAGCTCACGATCCACTCAATGGATATGTTCCGCTCGATGAGAAAGGTACACCGCTAAGCCTTGAAGCGGCCGATGAGCTGCGCCGCTCCGATCCCGACAGATATCTTTTCCTGTCGACAGATTCAATTGCAAAACATGTGAAGTGCATGCTGGATTTCCAAAAGGCAGGCACTGTCACATTCGACTACGGCAACAACATCAGACAAGTCGCCTTCGACAAAGGCGTAACTAACGCATTTGATTTCCCGGGTTTTGTTCCTGCATACATCCGACCACTGTTCTGCGAAGGCAAGGGACCATTCAGATGGGCCGCTCTGTCAGGCGATCCGGAAGACATCGCGGTGATCGACAAAGCTATTCTCGACAACTTCAAAGAGGACAAAGAGCTCGCTCGCTGGATCAAAATGGCTTCGGAGAAAGTCAAATTCCAGGGGCTGCCGTGTCGCATCTGCTGGCTCGGCTACGGCGATCGAGCCAAAATGGGCTTGATCATGAACGATCTGGTCAAGAACAAAAAAGTAAAAGCACCTATCGTCATCGGTCGCGATCACCTCGACGCGGGTTCCGTCGCATCACCAAATCGCGAGACTGAGGGTATGAAGGACGGCACCGATGCCGTTGCCGACTGGGTTTATCTCAATGCACTGATCAATGCTGTCGGTGGAGCGAGCTGGGTTTCACTACATCATGGTGGCGGAGTTGGTATCGGATACTCCCTCCATGCCGGTCAGGTTATCGTCGCCGACGGCACCGAAGCAGCCGCGCGCCGTCTTAGCCGCGTCCTGACGACGGACCCCGGAATGGGCGTCATCCGCCACGTCGACGCCGGCTACGAAGAAGCCGAGCGCTGCGCAAAAGAAAAAGGTGTGCGCATTCCCATGTGGGAAATCTAGGACTTAGACCAAACCAATAAAACGATCGCAGCGAGCCCGCCATTACCCTTTGCTGGGCGAGAAGTTCTGTTGTCGTCGATCTTCCTGTAACAACTGGGCTTAGACAATGGAAATATCAAGGTTGTGGGTAAACATAGTCCGGGCATACTCTAGATATGGACGAGCAACTAGCGAAACAAAAAATCGATCTGGAGTTGAAAGTCGACGCAGATATGCCATGCACTGAGTCCTTAGCTTCGACACCCGAGTGCACCCTGCAACTCGAAGTGCCTGATTCCGATAGCGAACCGGTACCTCCAACACCTACAGACCCTATCATCAGGTTAAAACGACCGACTGGCAGTTACGCATTGCGAAAGTGGCCCGAAGCCATCCTGACTTTTCTCATGGTCAACACGTACCTGGCGATAATGATGCAGTTCAGCTTGGTCATCGCCCACGGTGGCATCGGGGCCTGGTGGGAATTGGTTAAGTTCAACTTCCTGGAACTAACTGGATTCATTCTAATTGGAAGCTCACAGCTGCAACCGCTGATGCAACCAACTGGTCAGCTTCGCATATTCTTCATTACCACATTGATTTACTGGAGCCTGTTTTTAATTTATCCAATTTTCATTCTGAACAACGATGGCCGCGCATTCGGCGAGAAACAGAGTACTAAGGCAAAGTGGCGCGACGTGCTGATCTCCGTCGTTTCGCTGGTCCTCTTCATGCCAATGCCCTTGATCGCGTTCTGGAGGTATGGTGGCATACTTCGCTTTCTCGGTTTCACTGACACTTCTCTATACGAGCAGAGAGGAGTTGAGTTGAGGTCAACTGTTGAGGATGAGTCAGCAAGTAACTGCTTGCCAGAGAGTCTACTCACCGCGACCGAGTTCGCTTTCAATCAATCTCTGCTTATATACATTTACATCTTTTGTCTGGCTGGTCCCATGCGCATTTCCTTAACAGATTTCGGGTTTACCTTCGGCATTTTTGTATTTGCGCAACTGTGGGTTGCTGTGCTGAACGCCAGAAAGAAGGCGGTGTTTAGAGGCTTTGGTCGTGAGAACACCGATAGTTTCATGGTTACTGGTCTGACTTTGATGACTATTCCATCTATGTTTTTTGAACTAAACCGAAGTCATTTTCAAGTTACACCAGCTTTCATTGGGCTTAGCCTCGTTTTCATAATTGGCGCAATGTCATGTGCGTTCCGCCTGAAAAGGGAGTTTTTTGACAAGTTAGATGTGACAACCAAAGAGTCACAGAAAGGTCCATAGAACTTGAGCGGTCAGTAGAAAAAGCTTGATCACCACGCCAGGAAGGGAATACTCAATCTATTGACGAGCAATTAGACAAACAAAACATCGAACTTAAAGTGACAGATCTGTCACCAGCAGAGGAAAATTTGCCATTAGCGCCCAGGCTGAAATCACCAATCGAAGAAAGTAACCGGAGCGCCTCAAGTATCATCCAGACAACAAAGTGACCGGAGACCCGCAAAAGCTGCAGATGATCTTCGACGCATGGACCACACTGTCAGACGCGAATCTTCGGCTCGATTACGACAGAGCTTGCAGAAATAAACTCTGATCAGCCTACAGGTGCACAGGATTTTTCGATCGACATGCGGTTGGATCCGGCTTGCAAAGAATGAATGAACTGCCTTTGCACATGAGCGAAGTGCTGGAATCCGCTCAAGATCCAGGTGCGCGCCTGTGCGACATCGCCGGTGTAGTGAGACAGTGCGAGATTTGCACCGGAAAGCGCGGATTGGAAGTGTTCGGCCTCAGCCTTGGTGTGAATCGAAATCCACTTGTATGCCTTTCTCCTCTCTAGCTCCAAGACTAATGCTGGATGTCGATGCCTAAGGTGACTATCCAGAATATTGAACTCCAGGTCAGCCAGGAGCTCAGATCCAAGATGGAACCCCAAACCATGAAACAAATCCGTCTGTGTCTTAGCCCGCTGAAAGCAGAGATAACCATTTGCGACTTCAGTGATCGCTAACTCAGTGCCAGCGGCTAACCGGCAGGCTAGCTCTAGCTCCACTTTCGACAGCTTGAGCAATTGAGCACACTCTCTCAGGGTATCCTGGGCCATGGATCTGTGTGTTTGGTTGCGTCCGAATTCATCGATTGCCGCAAAGAAGACCGCAGCTGCTACATCGCAACATCGGTCGGCGATCAATGACATCGATTCTGCCGATTGACTAAAGACTCCCTGGCTACGTGCGATCTCGCCAACCAAGTTGGCCACACCTGCGCCGAATACTGAATTGAATTGTACGTATTGTGTCAGCAATTCCATCAGAGACGAACTTGAATGTCTTGAGGCTTCGAGGGCATCAGAGAAGGCGCGTCCCGTGTGATTGTCAATCAGGTCATTGAAGTCTTGCATGAAATTTGTCGGCGAACCGTCAACGATTTGTGTCATATGTGACCTCCAGTCATTTTGGACCAACCCCAGGGCATGACGCGATTGTCGGCAACTGTCGTGGCGCGTACGTGGCGACAACGGAATTGGCGTTACGCAAAAACAGCCGGGCGGCTAGGCCCGGCTGTTTCGTTAACACGGCAATTGGCGGTAGGGTGATTAACCGCAGCAGGCGGCGTTTTCTTCGCAGCATTGTGCACCAGGAGTGCAGCAGCTGGAGGCGCTTTGGGCAGCCTGTGAAGACGCTGACGATGTTGTGCTAGTCACCGCCGTGTCGCAGCACGATTCTTGAACTTCGCAGCAAGCGGATTGTTGTGCGCAGCATCCCTGAGCATTGGTGACATTCTGCGCGATGGCAGGAAGCAAGCCGAATGCGGTAACTGCGATTGTTGTAGCGAGAATTGCAAATCTGTTTTTCATAATGATAGCTCCTTAAATACGTGTTTGGGGGCACTACGCTTCACCGAAGCGCAGCAACATCAGCGAGGGGCTATCGCTTTAAATCAGTAGAGACCTATATAAGATGTAGACTTTGTTAGACGCGAGGTGAAGGGGCTTGCGATCGAGGTCCAGACCGGCCTTCGTCGACGCCAGCTTCACCGTATCGTTCAACTGCGGGATAGCGGTTGAAACAGCGACAGGCGTACTTAATGCAGGCTGCGACGTCTCGCTGGTGGGAGCGACGGGCGTTGAACTCGTCATCTCGCAGCACGTACCGCTTATCTCAGTACAATTCGCGGGAGCCGAGGCTACGACGCAACAGCACGACGACGGCGCTGGACCGCTGCCCACATCGCAAAGCGCCTGTGCCGGTATGACCGACATCAGGGAGATTATCAATGCTAGAAGGAGTCTGACCACTTGGCTGCCACCCTGTCTCTCGAATTGCTGTTGTCTAGTTTATAAACTTTACAGCTTTCAAATTGACCACGAGGATTAACGACGCCCGACCCGGACTGATGTTCCCAAAATTCGGAAATGTTTTTTCGGATCCTTGTCTTTGTCAAGCAGATCTGTCACACTGCAGCACCATATATAGTGGCTATCCAGACTTTTATTGAAACTTCAGCTGTGGTTGAAGCAAACCAGGCCGGTATCGAACTGGCTTCTTTTGCTCGACCGGTTGTCCGGCTGTTACGGGAATAGTGATAACTTCCACCGGTTACCTTCTCGATAATATGACAGAATCTTCAATGCACGGTTCCCAAAGCCCCTCCAGCGCGGGTCGGTTATACTAATGCAGCTGGCTTGGCAAATTTTCTCACAGGTATCAATCGTGGTCAGGATTAACGCGTTTAGAATTCTCGTCATATCGCTAGTGTGCACCGGGTTTAGTATCACGGCGGCAAATGGCTTCACCCTCTACTCAGGGGTGAATCACTCTGATTATCTTGCTCCGGTGACGGCTGAGCAGCCCAACGCGGGACCTCAGAATCCAGCGTCTGCATACAACCTCGCAGTGCAGCGCACTGCGCCACAACCACAGTTTGACGGCATTCCACAAGCAGGTCACGAGGATGCGTATCATTCAATACCTCGCCTGGGCGGCAATGTGACCACCGCAGCAGCAGCCGCCCCTACAGTCGAGTGGTTCATGATTCCGAAATGGATGGCTGGTCAGTGGAAGAAAGAGGGCGATCTGACCGTAAGCTATCGAGACCTGCGCACTAACAGGTTTACCAGCATGTCGGCATGGACGCAAAATGAAATGAGCATCTCCTGGGGACACCAGTACGATCGCATGGGCAACATCTGGCACGCAGACATATTGCCGCTCGAGAAGGATGGCTGGAC
>CAZISK010000625.1:0-5375 GCA_964541355.1 uncultured Candidatus Obscuribacterales bacterium | reverse complement strand
GCTGCTCGCGCTGCCAGGGGAAGTCGGGCTTCCCGAAATCGGTTTGCTTGGCTGTTTTAGGAGCGCTATTGTCTTGCTGCTCGCTCTGCCATGGGAAGTTGGGCTTCCCAAAATCGGTTTGATTGGCTACCTCAGGAACGACTTGAGCTTGCTGCTCGTGCAGCGCTGGGAAGTTGGGCTTCCCGACATCCGTTTGCTCCCGATAAACCGGTTGCCATGTCGGTTCCAACTTTGCAAGTTCGTGACTTTCAACGACTGTTTCTGACGATTGTTCCTGTTCAAACAGTGATTTTGTCGAAGTAGTTTCAATATCTATTCGAGTGGTTTCAAAAATTCCGGGTTGCAAACCAGCTAGGCTTGGAACGCTGTCAAGGCGCGTGCCATCTGATGAAATCGTGCGTTTGGCGGTGTGTTCTAATCTCCCTGGAGGCCTTGGATCAACTTCTGAGGAACTACTCATCTCGTGATTCTGGGCTGTGTGTTCTGGTGTGCTTGCGTCTAGGGTCGCGTCGATCAGGTGTCGGATAAGGTCTAAACAAGTGCCATCCAGCATTTCCTCGGACAATATTCCTGCTGGTGATTCCCAAACGACTTGACCTCGTGGCCCGGAGTGAGCTTTCCAAATAGACAGTGGTGAGTGACGCAAGGACACTTCGTTGAGTGACCAATTGTTTTCGGTAGGCACTAGATAAAAGCTGATCGTGTCGTGCTTTCCTTCGACCACCAGTCGGAAAAGACTAGTGGCGATATTCGATTGCATGCATGTGGCGCGCGATGCTGGGTTATTGGTTAAGCGCTTAGTAACTTCTGGTGCGGTCGCGGTGATAGACAATTCGCTTAAGCCGAGCATGCTATTCAGTTCCTTTGAATAGGAAAGGAGGATATTAAAGATCCGCTCCATTAAACTTGTAGTTGCGTTGGATACCATAATCTCTACTTGCTGATTGTTCTGTGCTCATCTCGTCGGCGGTCTAGAAATTTATCACGTCCTGCCGAATTTTTCACTTTGAGCGGAACATCACTTTCCTGTCCATGCTTGTTGGCGCGTTTGGATGGTTACCTAATCGTTAAGATACAGGCCAGCACGATCGTGTGAGCAGCGAATCCTCTTTGATGCCTTTGCTGTTGGCGATGTAGTCTTTTAACTCTGACGGGATCTGCGCGCGATCATCTGAAAAGGTTTCAACACCACAAAATTGCAGCTCTGTTAATGGATATTCGGAGATTGCTTGCGTTGGCGGTCTTGTCGCCTTCGAGGATTCGAAAATACTTGCCACTATGTGGTCGCCAAGTTTGGGACAAAACTTTTGTGACTCAAGATTTCCTGCGTCGCCTGAAAATTGATGTGTATACATGCGCAAGGCTCCCATTGCGTCGAACCCGTTCCCTCGGGTCATATCGTAGGAAGGTTTTGTTACGATTTTGCAAAGACCAGATCACTTCTTCCTGCTGTCGAGCGCTTCGATCACCGCCTTCGCCACATCAAGTACTCCTTGCCCTGGGCCTCTGTGGGTACATTCGGGAGAGATCGGACGTCGATGGGAAACACTGTCAGCCGAAGGCAAAAAAGCAGTTGTTGAGTACCTGAGAGAGTACGACTGTAAAGTCAGAGAAGCAAAAACAAACTCAGGGCTTTTTCCAAGCACCTTGAATGACGCGAAAGGCTATTTGAGCGGCGCTAGAAGGGCAGATTGAAGCTGTAGTGAACATCTTGTTCGGTGCAAATCTAGGAATAGAGATAATTCCCAGCACGCAACTATCCGTGCTTGTACAGAACGCCAGAAAAGTACAATAGTCTCTGAGGATGTTGACTTTCGACCTTAGAGCTTGATGGCGAATCTAATACTTCGTCTTCGAAAGTCGAGGGAGAACCTGTGGTTGGCACTCTTGGGAATAAAATTGCAGATACTGCTGGTGGTCACAACCGTTTCCAACCATCGAAGAATCCAGAGCACACCTGATTAAACAATCACTGAGGTTGGCAAGATGACCGGCGAGTTCAAGGAGATAGAAGATATCATCAAGATCGTCACTGAGCAGTCTATAGAAATTAGCGCTGACCAGCATGAACCAACCTTTGACGTCATTCAAAAAGAGACTGATTCTGTTGAGAACCGTCCCAAACAAGTGAAGAGTAGTGATTCAAGGCGACCGAGCGAACGAAACAGCCTAGACAAGGTCGCTCAAACTAAAGAAAAGAAGGAAGACGATTTAACTCCTGCAAGCTCGCTGTACCCAAGGAACTGGGGCGGTGCGATGCTGACATTCGTTACGGCCAACGTCTATCAACTCCTCTTGATACAAGTGTTCCAGGTGATTCACGGCGGAGGTATCGAGTCCTGGCTAGAGTTGATAAAATTCAATTTTTTGGAAATAGTCGGGATGGTCGCTTTTGGACCAGCACATCAGATCGCGCAGCACTGGCAGGCTGCCGGAGCTCTCCAAAGTTTACTCATAACCCTGGTAATATACTGGAGCCTTTTTCTAATTTACCCGATAGCAATATTCGGTTTTCCCGCGGATGGCAGGGTATTCAGCCGTAGACGAACTTTCAAAGGCAAGCTAGGACAATCATTGATCGTACTCTTCGGACTGGCTGTGTTCATTCCTCTGCCATGCATTCGCTATTGGCGGCTTAGCAAGTCGGATCAGGAAAAGTTCGATCAGAACTCCGATTCGATGTCTAACCTGCAAGTATTTCCAGAGATTTTAGCAGTCATCTCCGAGCTATCACTCCTGTCATCCTTCGCTCATCAATTGCTAATCCACCTCACCCTTGGACAAACACATTTCCGATGGGAATCCTTGATTCACAATTGGTGGACCGTTCCAGTTGGTCACGTAATTTTGGCTTTAGTGTTCTTGCACATTTACAAAATAATACGCCGTTCGCAGAATAAGAAGAATGCGTAAAAATCATCGACTTTTTGAGCCGCTCGCCGGAGCCTTGTCATACAATCTAAGAGTCTGACCGCAAATTCTCCGAATGTGCGACTCGCAATGATCTAGCACCCGCAAACACGCAATTTTCTGGTGATTCTGAGCCACACATTCTCGTATATGCACCACCACATTCGATTACACAAGCCGCACACCTCAAGAGTTTCAAAAATGGCAGCCGCACGTTTCCAGAAACGCGCCACCGCATTCGGTTGCACCAGCCGCACACTTAGATTTTCGATACTGGCACTTTCCTCTTTAATCTGTTGATTACTCAGACCATCTTCTTCAAGAAAACGCGTTATCGTCTCTTAACGACGTCGAATCTTCTGTCTTTTTTAGGAGATTCTTCGCGCCGCAAAGTCACAAACACTCGCTTGGAGTATGCGTAACCAATGATGCCACCATATCCGTCGCGGAACAGCTTCGTTTCATAGTCTTTATCGATTTCCGAGAGAACATCAAGACACTGTTCCATTGTCAATCGTGCAAACTCATTGGACGTGTAATCAATAAGTCGCTCCGTATGAATGGCGCCCCCAGGTTTATTCATGCACAGACTAGCCATTGCCAGCAGTTTGGAGAGGCTACGTGCTTGCTGTTTCACACTAAACTTGTTGCTCATCTAAACCTGCCCGAATAGTATTTTCTCCGACATTATTCCCTCTGGTGAGAAAAAGCGCGAAGAATACTATTATCGAGTGAGAGAAAAGTTCCGCGCGAAAAGGTCCGAGATGGAACTGACTGCATTCTCGGAGCAGTGGCTGGTGCGAACCGCGCAGCTAATTCTTGAACAAGTTCAAGGACGGTCTTGGAGTTCGACGTACATTAGTTAATTTGATCCCAAGCTAAGGTTTTCGGCTTAGGGATATGGAATTGAAACGGCTCCGAAGTGCTGGTGATACCACCATCAACGGTGACATCGCACATGATCAATTAATACAACGCGCTAGCTCGTCGTTACTGCTTCCTGCCGTTTGAAGTACTCCTTCTTGCCGCCCTTTAGCAATGCTTCCGGGTCCAATTCTGCAAACAATTGAATTAGCCTGGCGACACAACCAGTCCAGCCCGTTTGGTGATTGGATCCAAGACCGGCGCCGTTTTCACCGTGGAAGTACTCGTAAAAAAGAATGTAGTCACGCCAGTGAGGATCGTTTTGAAACTTCTCAGCACCACCGTAGACTGGACGTCTGTTACCTTCTCCTGAACGGACGAATATGCTGGATAGACGCCTGGACAGCTCATTGGCGACCTCGAATAAATTCATGAAATTACCCGAGCCCGTTGGGCATTCTATTTTAAAGTTATCGCCATAATATTCATAGTAGTTTAGCAAACCTCTGATGATCAGCACGTTCACTGGCATCCAGACGGGACCACGCCAATTCGAATTTCCACCGAAAAGTCCGGTATTTGATTCAGCAGGCAAGTAGTCTACTCTGTATTCCTGCCCGCCGACGTGCGTAACAAACGGATGATCGAGATGATAGCGCGAAAGAGAGCGCACTCCGTAAGCACTGAGAAACTCATTTTCATCCAGCATCTTGTGTAGAATTCTCCGCAGTCTTTCTTCGTTGACCAGCGCCATCATCCCGCGTTCGCCGACGCCAAAGTGCCCTGGTCCGGTAACATGCATGGATGCCATCAAATCCGGCATCTGTTGAAACCGATCATGCATGCGCTTAACGGCTCTGGGTATGTGCTCTCGCTGGTAGGGTTCAACGACGGTCGCTGCACAGACTGGTAGCAGTCCAACCATCGAGCGAACCTTCAAGTGAGACGACCGCCCGTCAGGCAAACGTAGAAGATCATAGTAGAAACCATCCTCCTCGTTCCAAAGTCCTCCCTGATCTTGCTTGTTGATCGCAGCGGCTATCCATATGAAGTGTTCTGCGAACTTGACGACATGCTCTTCGTAGACCGGGTCGTGAACGGCGAGTTCTACTGCGATTTCCATCATATTCTGGCAGTAAAGTGCCATCCAGGCCGTACCATCGGCCTGTTCTAGGTTGCCCCCGGTTGGAAGCGGCGCACTGCGGTCGAATACACTAATGTTATCGAGACCGAGAAATCCACCTTCGAAGATATTCTTGCCGAATCGATCTTTTCGATTGACCCACCACGTGAAGTTGGCGGTAAGCTTACCGAACACCTCCCTGAGGAAATTTACGTCACCTTCACCACGTCGCTGTTTTTCCGAGTTATAGAGGAAAATGGCCGCCCAGGCGTGTACAGGCGGGTTTACGTCACTGAAGTTCCATTCGTAGGCTGGTATCTGACCGTTTGGATGTTGATACACTGAATCCAGCATTATCATCAGCTGTTTCTTCGAGAATTCAATGTCTACCATACCAAGCGCGACCGTATGAAATGCAAGATCCCACGCGGCATACCATGGATACTCCCACTTGTCCGGCATCGAAATAATGTCATCA
>CAZISK010000624.1:0-5395 GCA_964541355.1 uncultured Candidatus Obscuribacterales bacterium | reverse complement strand
GTCGCTGCAAAACGAACCGACAATCGACTAATGATTTCAGTCATTGACTCCGGTCCGGGTATTCCGCCGGAAAATCGACGTCTTATCTTTCAAAAGTTTTTCCGCGAGAATCCGCACGCATCGTTTGGTGCCGGACTAGGTCTTGCCATTTGCAGCGGAATAGTGGAGTCTCATGGCGGCGATTTATGGGTTGAAGAAAATCCTGAAGGGGGTTCTATTTTTCGATTTACCCTTCCGATCGAAGACAATGAGCTGTCTGCCGTCGATCTTGAGCGCTTGAAGGAGGACGAAGGCTGAACCGATCGAAGCCCATTCTTTGACAGAAATGAGCTGATTATTGAGCTGGCGTCCTACTCTTGTGCATACTTCTCAGCCAGTCTCATAAGCGATCCCTTAATCAAGCCGAGCACTGCCAGCGAACCAAAAACACCAAGCGAACCTGTTATCCATGTTTCAAGCATGATCAACTCCTACATAACCACTCTTAATTGAACAACGGCAGGCGTCAGGTCAGCATTAGTAAGCAACCCAAACGTATAAAGAAGTTGCAAAGATATAGATAAGTCCGGGCGCATAGTTACTTTGTCAGGTCGCGGACGCTAACCTGGACTTTGTCGACGCGATGTCTATCCATGTCTATCACTTCTATACAGAGATTTTCAATAGAAAAGCTTTCGCCTTCTGTCGGAATGTGTTTAAGGCTATGAACTACGAATCCACCTACCGTTGAAAACCGCCCCTCCTTTTCTATTTGTTTGCGGAGGTCGAAGAATTGTCGGAAGTCCTGTACAGGCATTCTTCCGTCTGCCAGGAAAATTCCTTCATCGCGTTCCACCATCTCCCACTTCGGTTTTGTCCCGACTTCAGGCATAACCCCGACGATGCTTTCGAACACGTCGTTGATTGTAATCAGTCCATCGATGCCGCCATATTGATCGAGTACCATGGCGGCATGGATTTTCGCCTCTCGAAACTTCTCT
Source organism: uncultured Candidatus Obscuribacterales bacterium (assembly GCA_964541355.1). GTDB lineage: Bacteria > Cyanobacteriota > Vampirovibrionia > Obscuribacterales > Obscuribacteraceae > JADYXR01. The sequence goes on along the minus strand of CAZISK010000624.1, from coordinate 4,415 downwards.
AAAGCGCGAAGTGCCGTCATATTTGGAGGGAGTCCAAGCGGCTTGTAGACAAGCATTTCCAGATCGACCACGCCATCAGCCTTGATCGTTTCTCTAAACACACTTTTCACATTTACGACACCGACATAATCGTCAAGTTGTCCCCTTGATACTGGGAAAACATGGTGGGGTGAATCAAGCATTAGGGTAAGGTTGTACGACCAGGGTTTATCGAGATCAAGCCAGACAACATCCAGGCGCGGAGTCATTAACTCGGATACGAGACGATCATTTAGTTGAAGAGCCTCCTCCATGATCTTTCTTTCTGACGGGTCTAGAATCCCTCCCTTTTCTCCTTGCTCGATCAGAATTTTGATTTCCCGTTCCGATATGTTGGGCTCTGAGAAATCCTTCACACCAAAGACTTTTAACACCCAATCTGTAGAGAGAAACGAGATCTGCACAATCGGCGTAATGACGCGTGAGAGCTGATCCATTGGAGCCGCAACGAGACAAGCTACATCGTCAGCGTGTCTCAGAGCCAATCTTTTCGGGACTAGCAAGCCGAAAACAATTGATAAGTAGCCGATTACAACGACTACAAGTGCTAGTGAGAGCTCCTTCTGACCGAAACTAAGAGCTCCCGTGCTTTGAATATATCTGGCCAGCTCGTCGGCGATCGTGCCGCCTGCGATTGCTCCAGCTAAAATGCAAATAAAAGTGCTGCAAGTCTGAACAGCTGCGATTACGGAGGTCTGTGACTCGACCAGTTCTAACGCCTTTTTAGCCCCTGTAGCACCGTTTTCTGCGCGCTCATGCAACTTTGCCTTACGAGCGTATGCAATCGCCATTGCTGCCAATGACAGAAAAGAGTTCGCCAACACCAACGTCAGTATGATGATCGTTTCGGTAACAATTGCGCCGAACATAAATAGGACTTTTTGTTTCTCGTTCCCTTCACACTATCATAATGTACAAAAGTGAGGATATACGAGTTGCTTTCTCAGCTCTTTCCATCAAATACTCGGAAGTCACAACTGTTGGTCAATGCACTCCTCCGGCTGTCCGGGATGTGTCGTGTCACTATCCGTTGCCTCCAGCTGGATGTGCCGTCCGCTTCTATAAACTTCTAGCGTTTGCATCTGTTCTTCGAGAGAATCTCTTAGCGTTTCCGTCTTGCCTGCAATTAATTCGCGCAAGGCATAGAAAGCGTCTTCATTCAATACGCCTTCGTGCGACAGCTGGCGCAGGCAATCTTCCTGTGCCTCCAGCAGCAGTATTCGTGAATCTCTTAGCTCAAGCGCTTCGAGCTCCTGGTCTGCCAAGTTGATCGCATCAATTTCGTTTTCGATTTTTTCTGTTTCAACAGCGATTTCGTCCGAAAGGATTTGATAGTTTCTGTTTGACAGACCTCTCTCTTTTCTCAACTGTTCCAGGATTTCCAAGGCTGCCTTTTGGGCCGTCAAACGAGCACGAAGAATCTGATATTGCTCAGCGGATTCGTTCTCGGAATGGCGAAGACCAAGCAGTTTTATGAGAGGTCCGAGAGTCATGCCTTGAAAAAGAAGAGTGAACAGGACGATTCCAAATGTAGTGACTATAATTCCCTCTCTCAGCTCAAATGTTCGAGGCAGGCTCAATGCCAGCGCCATGCAGGACGCTCCTCTCAATCCTCCGAAAACCAGAAGATGTCGCCAACTGTCCGGAATTGGTGCCCGTCTCCTCGAGACGAATGGGCATAGACCATAAATAGTTACCAGACGCGCTACAGTGACTGAGAGAATTCCAACTCCAATCAGATCGCGATACTTGATAAGTAGATCCAGATTTACTTGAAGCCCTATCAAAAGGAATACCAGCGAGTTGACCACAAACGTAAGATAATGCCAAAACAGATTGATCGCGGATCTGGTCGAAGGCGACATGCCGACCCTGCTTCCGTAAGTACCGTAGACCATTCCAGCTACTACAACCGCAATGACTGGAGAGATGTGCATTTGCTCGGCCAGCAAGTATGAGCCGTAAGCTACCAAGACCGTCAGCGTTATCTCAAGAAGATAGTCATCGAAGTAGCTTGTGATTTTGGATGCGAGTAAGCCAATTAGGAGCCCTACCAGGGAGCCGCCGACTGAGGCGAGAGCGAATTGTCCAACTGTATTAGAGAAGGAAAAGGAAGCGCCTGTCACCACTATCGAAAGAACGACATTGAAGAGAACCATTGACGTGCCGTCGTTGAAAATGCTCTCGCCTTCCAACAGTGTCGTAATCCTTCCTTTGAGATGCATGGTCCTCATAACTGCAACAACAGAGACGGCATCCGTCGCCGCAATTAATGCACCGAAGACTAAAGCAGGCCCAAGTGCCACTGCGCCAATGAGATTAAGGCAGCCGGCAGTGATTAGCATACAAAAAAGTACGCCGATAGTAGCCAAAACAAGGATGGGCAGCCAATCTGCCTTTATGGACTTGAGATTAATGTTCCAGGCGGCCTCGAACAATAGTGGCGGCAGCACACATACGAGTATTAAATCGGGTGTCATTTCCACCGGAGGCAAAATTTTGAAGATTCCAATCGCCAAACCGACGACTACAAGTGCGACGGAGTAAGGAACCTTGATCCATTTCGTGGCCATCGCTACGGTCGTAATCACCATAACGAGAGTCAACAGAATGTCGACGTTGTATTGATGGATCTGGTGACCTTGTTCCATGACTGATAAATAGTTCGGCTGGCAGTGTATGCAAAGATCATTCCCTTTTTACAAGAATTCGGTAACGGAACTCTTGAACTGCCTGTCGGCGTTCCTTGTCCGGACTATAAATCGATTGATAAATGCTTATGAGTTTGCCAAAGCGTCCTGTGCAATCTTTCACCATATACGATACCACTGCTTTGCAGTGAGACGGTTGATTATTAACTAAGCAAACCGAAGACTTGAAAAATTTTTGGCTATCGTACGTTTTGAAGCCGGAGTTTACCGGGTGTCAGGCCTTTGGCAGATAACCAGTCCCAGGCTCAAGCCTAGGGAGTTGGATGTGTATCTTGTTATCCGCCAACTCAAGGACAGAATAGATGAACAACACTGGCGCTGTCTTTCATCTATCAAATCAAAGCGCAAATTTTAATGTTATTGACAGCGTCATTGCAAATTCAGTTTCGCAACGCACGATCCCAAAGCCGGTATTGTAACGCACTATGGCTACGGTCGTTACCGCTCCTCCAGCCTCAGTTCCACGACGAGTGGACACCAAACACTTAGCGGCTCTACCGCGCCTTAAGCTCGATTGCTTGAGATGTCCTTCCGCCCGCTGTCTTGTTTTGAACGGTCGTACGTGAGTTTTTTGTCGAATCGTGAGGCTTCAGCCGTGCTGACTTCATCGGAATTACATTTGTAGGCACGATCTTCTTTGGTTTTTCCGCTAATACTCGCTCCAGGAACGCATCAAGCACGCGACCCATTGCCCATGCGAATACGAGATACATAAGTAGGAATCCAACAATTTCCATAAGTGCTAACTCTCGATTTTTGTCCTCTAGTACATTAATGCGCCAAATGGATCAGGAATGAATCAAGGTTGAGCGCGATGACGTCAAGAAAGTGCTAAGATTCCGATCTTTACAAGATTGAAATTCGAAAACTGACGTGGATAAGCTGTACCGGTTGACTATGGTGTCCATCTTGGCAGCGTGCCGGACTTCGTACTGGTATCGTCAATCGGTCTTTTGGTTGTTTCGGGAGCCACCGTTAGCGCGACAGTCATTTCACGCATCAAACTCCGCATTTGCGCTACCTCTATGGCAAGCTGGCTAAGTTGGATCTTTCTGGCAGCTAACTGTTTAATTGAGCCTTCGGAATCTGGAATTGCTGGAATGGCAAGGCGCTCTCCACCACGACTGTTGCCAGGCTCAGGCAATACCTGCGTTTCGTCGTCCCCGCATTCGCAGATGTATTCAATCCGTGCTTTATCTGATTGGCTATCCGCCGCCGCCTGCTGCAGATATTCCCAGACAAAACGAGGAAGCTTGATTCTCTTAGCTCTGTATCGATCTTCGGGGATGTTTGCTGCGTGAGCGACGACTTCAGTGTCGGCGTGCGAGTTGGAAACTGCAGACGTACGCTTCATGGTCTTCTTCGCGAAACTGCCCAAACTCTCAGAGCACTGAAGGTATTCTTCTGTTATCGTGGAGAGCGCTGTGTCAACCTCCAGACCTACTCGTTGCATCAAGAGTGTGGCTTCCTGCGTCAGTTCGAGAAGTTCGTCTTTGTCGGCCAGTTTTTTTAATGACAACTCGGATGTCGAGCTCAGGTTGGAACGGAGACGATTTATCCTGTCAATCAATGGCGTTAGTCGGATGGTGTCCGAGAGCTGGAGGGCGTCAGGTGAAAGCGCAAGTGATCGAGTTTGCGTTTCTTCAAGCGCGAATGCATTTTCAT
>CAZISK010000623.1:0-5395 GCA_964541355.1 uncultured Candidatus Obscuribacterales bacterium | reverse complement strand
GGAGGACGCGACGCATGCGAAATCGATGTTCCTGGCCAACATGAGTCATGAAATTCGTACACCGCTCAATAGCGTGGTTGCGGTGACAGAGCTCCTTTTGAAAACCCGTCTGGATGGAGAGCAGATTGAGTTTGCCAACATTATTCAAAACTCTTCTCGAGCGCTTCTCGACATAGTTCAAGACATTCTCGATTTCTCGAAAATCGAGGCTGGCAAGGTCGAGCTCGTTAATGACTATTTTGATCTCCGCACTGTACTCACGTCGGTAATGGGTCTCTCCGGTGCCAAGGCTGCCGAAAAAGATCTGGTACTTACCAGCAAGATTGTCGGAGACCTTCCTGTACCGCTTTACGGTGATGCTTCTCGACTCAAGCAGGTATTGCTCAATCTCGTCAGCAATGCCATCAAGTTTACCAGTGAAGGCAAAATCGATGTTGTAGTCAATGTCGAGGAGATCACCGAGAAGGATTGCGCGATCAGATTCACCGTCAATGATACCGGCATCGGATTGTCCGAGGACACCGCCGCGAAGCTGTTCGAGCCGTTTACGCAGGCGGATGGCTCGATAACGCGTCGATTTGGCGGAACTGGGCTTGGATTGTCCATTAGCAAAGAGCTCGTTCATTTGATGAAAGGTGAGATTGGAGTCTCCGGAAGAGAGGGCGAAGGCTCGACCTTCTGGTTTCAAATCCGCTTAGAATGCGATTCAAATGCGACGCTCGTCAGTTCGCCAGAGCTGGATGAATGCAAGTCATTGAATGCCGATGTCGATTCACCGACACCATCACGGCTCTCATCTGAATCAAAAATTCAAGTATTGGTCGCTGACGATAGCCCGCTCAACAGGACAGTAGCGCTATTGGTGCTCAAGCATCTGGGAATGGAAGGGCACGCGGTTAACAACGGTGAAGAGGCGATTCAAGCGATAGAAGACAAACGCTTCGATCTGGTGTTGATGGACTGTCAGATGCCGCTGCTTGATGGGTTTGAAACTGCAAGACGCATTCGTAAGAAAGAGCTTTTGGGGAGTATGCGCATACCAATCATCGCTTTGACCGCTCAGGCCATCGACGGCGATCGTGAAAGGTGTCTGGAGTCCGGGATGGATGATTACATCACAAAACCTATAACACCGACCCGCCTGTCTGTCGTCCTGGCTCGATGGGTGCCACTGGATGCAGTGCCACGCGGGGCCTAGGCTCTGGATGCTCGCTCTATTTTCTGCCCAGCACTCAATTAACTTCTATCGCGATTTCAATTCCAAGCCCATTCATTCGTTGAGGCTGGCGGCGGTAGTTCAGCATCCTGAGTTTCTATTTCAGATTCTCACAGAAGGTACCCGTTTTAGGTCGTCTTGACAGCGCTCTGTTTCTCTGGAATAATATATAACGAACGTTCGAAATAAAAGGAGGACCCAGCAGCTATGCCCAAAATCGTGGACCACGAAAAGTACCGCAATGAGTTGCTCTCCGGGAGTTTCGCATGTTTTGCCGACAAAGGATACAGCCAGCTCACTATGCGAGATCTGGCGAAACACCTTGGAGTTTCGACCGGTACGTTGTATCACTACTTCCCCAGCAAGGAGATGATTTTTGAGCAGCTAGTGGACTATCAGGCTGAGCAGGACATTTTGCTTGCATCCTCATTAAAGAGACCTGGTTCGCTGGAGCAAAAAATCGAGGCGATGCTCGAGCTTTTAGTTATCCATCAAGACTATCTGTTGCAGCAGACATGTCTATGGTTGGAGTTCGGCAGGCATAACGGCTACGACGCTTTGATTAATAACCCGGCTGTCGCTCGTAGTTTTGTTCGATATCGAAAATGGCTTGCCGAGTACATCGAGATCGATGATGAGCCCAGAATTACATTCATTTGCAGCTATCTCAACGGTCTCCTTTTAGATCTGATGTTTCAACCCAAGGAACTTTCCGTACAGCAACAAAGCGCCATGCTATGCGCCGCAATCAAGGCGTCTGGAGGTGGGCTCAGGAGGTGACCATGAATGGTGATCGAGCAAATAACTGGTTGTCGAATCTAGGACATCTTACAACTTCGAAGTATGGCCGAGTGATCTCATGTGCCACCATCGTGGCTATGATTGTGGAGGTAGGCTGCGCCCTACTTGTGGTGGCGCATACGGTACCGGCCTCGGCGCCGGAGTGCCGGCTGATTAGCGATCTTTTTCACCGCGAAAAAGTATCTAAGAGCATTGGCGAACGATCCGTCTCGAGAGCAGCGTCGATTGTTACTGCGCTCGGCCGGCTGGAGCCCACGGTTGAGGTATCTCGCATCTCTGTACCAGCATTCTTGAAGGACGAACGGATATCAGAGCTCTGTGTCGAGCAAGGGCAGTGGGTCGAAAAGGGCACTCCCATCTGTATTCTGGATGCACGAGAAAGGCTCCGTGCGCAGGTGCAGGAGGCTTTATGTTCGGTGACCGTTGCAAGAGCCAAGCTGGAAAGAGTAAAGTCCGGAGCGAAACGCGGTGAGACCGATGCGCAGAAATCGGCAATCGCCACTCTGCAGTTCGAGCGCAAAGACAAGCTCCTCGCCCAGGATGCTGTTATCGATAAGGCGCGAAGAGAGGTAGCTTTCCACGAGAAGGAGGCGTGTCGTTACAGGGAGCTGGCCCACGCTGGCGCGGTTAGCGCCTCGCAATACGACTCGAAAGCGGTGGCTGCCGACGTCAGTCGCGCCCAACTATCCGAGGCTCGCGCTCAGCGTCAATGTCTCTTAGAGACCTATACGGCCAGGATAGACGAGGCCACGGCGACCTTGTCTAAAATTGCCGAAGTCAGAATGACCGATATTGTCGTTGCGCAGGCTGAGCTGGATGAGAGCGAGGCCAGGCTGCAGCGGATCGAGCGGGATATGGCGCTTGCTTCGATAAAGGCGCCAAGGTCAGGTCGAATTTTGAGAGTGACCGCAAGGAGAGGCGAAGCAGTCGGAGAAAAAGGTATAGCTGACCTTGGAGCGACTGACAAAATGCAGGCGGTTGCCGAGGTATATCAGAGCGATATCGGAAAAATCTCGATCGGTCAGCGTGCCACCATAACTGGTGATGCTCTCAGCACGCCGGTGCATGGCACTGTCAGGACGATCGGTTGGCAGGTGCAGCGTCAAAATGTATTCGCTCAGGATCCGGCTTCAGATAGCGATGCACGAATCGTCGAGGTCAAGATTCTGATCGACGGATCTGACAATCGCAAAGTTGAAGCTCTTACGAATTTACAGGTTGAGATTGCTTTTCGCTGACCTCGGTCGATGCAGCCGAATAGGAGGCACAAATGAAAGTCAGGGACTCATTAGCATGGTTGCAACTCACCCGACAAAAGGGCAGGTTCCTGGTGGCAATTGCCGGTATCGCTTTTGCCTGCATCCTGATTTTTGTGCAGTTGGGATTTTTAGAAGCTCTCTTCACTGGTGCCACACGCCCTCACAATCTTTTGGACGCCGACATCGTCATCGCTCATCCGAAGCTTGAGACGTTTTTTTCTCCGAAGGGTTTTGCAAAAGAGCGCCTGTACCAAGCAAGTGGTGTGGAGGGAGTGGAATCAGTCAGCCCTGTCCGGCTAGGGACCATGCAATGGCGGAATCCGGTCACCAAGCAGATAAGGGCGATTCTCGTTTTTGGTGTAGACCCGAGCAAGGCTACTTTCGCGTTAAGCGAGGTTGCCTTGAATAGACGCGAGATAACCAAGTTTCGCTATTTGTTGTTCGACAGAAAGTCTCGCAGTGAGTACGGACCGATTCCAGCACTTCTGGAGAATGCGCGAACTGTGAATATCGAGCTTAACGGAAAAAAGGTGAGCGTCGCCGGATTGTTCGATCTGGGCGCTTCTTTTGCTGCAGATGGAACCGCGATCTGCAGTGATACCACTTTCTCCGATTTGTTCGGACGAAAACATTTTGAAAGTATTGAACTCGGTTTGATACGCTGCATTGCGCATTCAGCACCTGCAGTCAATCAAGTTAAGGAGCGCTTGCATGCTCTCTATGGTGGCGAGGTCGCGGTCTATACAAAGAAGGAGTTTGCCGACATTGAGAAGACGTACTGGGCTAACAGCACAGGCATCGGTTTTATCTTCGGACTGGGCGTTGTAGTCGGTTTTATTGTCGGTGTGGTAATCGTCTATCAAATCCTCTATAGCGATGTTGCAGATCATCTTCCCGAGTATGCCACGCTGAAGGCGATGGGATATGTCGATTCTTTCTTTTTGAAGGTGTTGGGGCAGGAGGCGTTCATTCTCTCTTGCATCGGTTTTTTTCCCGGCTTCCTGGCTTCGATCGTACTCTATTGGGTAGCCCAGGACGCCACCGCGCTACCGATCTTCATGACGTGGCAACGAGCTGTGTCTGTCTTTTTCTTGTCGCTGATTATGTGTGGGATATCGGCTGCCATAGCACTTACCCGACTTCGAGAGGCCGATCCGGCCGACGTATTTTAGGAGGCGTTATGAATACTGTTGTCGCAATCGAAGGTCTCGATCACTGGCTCGGCGAAGACAACTTGCGCCGCCAGGTGCTATCGAATATCAATTTCACTCTGCGCGAAAGTGAGCTGGTCATATTGACCGGACCGTCTGGGTCGGGCAAGACGACGTTGCTTACGCTGATAGGTGGACTACGAGCGGCGCAAAGTGGACGGCTGGAAGTGCTCGGAGCGGCAATGAATGATATGAATCGAGAACAGTTGGCATCAATACGTCGGAGAATCGGATACATATTTCAGGCACATAATCTGCTCAGTTTTCTGACAGTGAAGCAAAACATTCTAATGTCACTGGAACTTCATCCCGAAATTTCGCAAACGGAAGCCTGGGATCGAACTAACGCTATTCTGTCGGCAGTAGGTCTGGAACGACATGGCGACAAGTATCCGGACCAGCTCTCAGGCGGGCAGAAGCAGAGGGTGGCGGTAGCCAGGGCTCTTGTCGCGCAACCGCTGCTGGTGCTCGCGGATGAACCGACCGCGGCTCTCGACAGGACGTCGGGGCGCGATGTCGTTACGCTAATGCAAGATCTGGCCAGAAAAGATGGTTGTGCCATCCTGATGGTCACACACGACAATCGGATCCTGGATGTCGCGGACCGGATTGTGGAGATGGAGGATGGTACGATCGGCGCACCCATGTTTGTATAAAAATGATGTCTTATCGTGATCCTACCAATGCCATTTAACCTGGGAGAGGCTAAAATCGGGTTTTGCATGAAGCGTATCAGAAGCGTTTGCACAGTGACCCGAGGCAACAAAGTCGATGCATGTAAATACAAGTGATGATTCGCTCTCGAAAGCGCTGGACTACATAGATGACTACTGGGATCAACTGATTCGGCACAATGTAGCGGACACACAGACGCTGATTGGACTGCCATATCCATATCTTGTTCCAGG
>CAZISK010000622.1:2786-5397 GCA_964541355.1 uncultured Candidatus Obscuribacterales bacterium | reverse complement strand
ACGTAGTAATGTTCTCGACACTCGATCAAGGTGTCATTAGAAGTCGACCTATGGCCATTCAAAAAGTCGAAGAAGATAACACAATATGGGTCCTTCCGGACAGGATAGGCGATTCATGGTATAATTTAGCTAGCTTAGCTAGATGGTTATTTTGTCTATGAAACACTGGAATCTGGCAGATGCGAAGAATCGATTCAGCGAACTGGTGAACCTGGCCTTAACTCAGGGGCCTCAAAGGGTTCGCAGGCGCAATGATGAGGTCATTGTGATGGACGCACGTGAATACGAGCGCTTGAAGGGTAAGCGAACGAAATTCAAAGACTATTTGACAAAGGGACCTTCTTTCGAAGCTCTCATCCTGGATCGTGATCAGGACATGGGACGGGATATTGAAGTTTGAAAGTATTGCTAGATACTTGTGTGCTGTCGGAGATTCGTAATCCATCAGGGAATCCCACGGTAAAGCAAATCTTCGCGAGCATTCCAGACGAAGATCTTTACTTAAGTGCGCTGACAATTGGTGAGATTGCGAAGGGCATTGCGCTCTTACCAGCGGGGAAAAGGAAAATCGACTTGCTTGTGTGGTTCGATGGACTGCAGCAATTTTACAGCGAGCGCATTCTTCCCGTCGATCACGAAACCGCGATGCTTTGGGGTAACATGACAGCTCGGCTGCAACTCATTGGCATCGGTCTGCCTGCAATCGACGGTCTGATTGCCGCAACTGCAATTCAACATGGTTTACATCTCATGTCACGAAACACAAAACACTTTGAGGCAACGGGCGCATTGATCATTGATCCGTGGCAGAATTAGTCTGACAGTGCGTTCCCTTTTGCGAGCGGAGCGGCAAAACTTCTCCGTCATTGAACGTGTCCCGCACATAACATCGTGATTTGATCTCTGGCTGCTACTACTTTAAAGCTCGCACCATAAAGTTCATTTCGCGAGAGTGACCGGTCCCTGAAAAAGTAGACAGCTAGACTTCTAGGAAACCTCCCGATAATCTGAAGTCATGTGGGAGGATGGATTGACATGAAGGGCAAGCGGAAAAAGTACACCAATGAGTTTAAAGACAGTGCTGTTCAGCTGGTATTGTCCGGCGGACGGAGTGCTGCTCAAGTTGTCAGAGACCTTGGATTACCTGAATGGCAAGTAGGTGCCTGGGTGAGAGCCATAAAGAAGAATGGAGGCACCACTAGTAGTACTGGCAACCCTGAGACCGACATGGAGGTCCTTAGGCTTAAGAAAGAACTGAAGAAACTGCAAGAGGAGCACGAAATTCTAAAAAGGCAGCGGCGTTCTTTGCGCAAAATCAACCCTAAAGAACGCCTGGATTGAGGAACACCGTGAGATTTTCAGCATCAGCGCAATGTGTCGTTGTTTGGGAGTCAAGAGAGCGTCGTACTACAAGTGGGCTCGGAGACAGCCATCAAGCTCCAGCTTTAGCGTGCTGAAGAAAGACTCAGTTGGAGCGTTGCCCCAGCAATTTTAGAGTCTCAACTGTCTACTAAATTCGGGACACCCAAACTCATCCTAGCAACAAAATTATCATCCGCCGGACTGACTTCAAGCAATCCTCCTTAATGATGATGAGAAACACACTCGATCGTTAGACAATCGAGACATTGGCTGTGAGCCATAAGCGACGCTACAACGATTGTCGCTTATTCAGATGGTCCGAATGTTAGCAGCCTTACTGGACGTTTCATCGTTAACAGGCTACGGTTGAGCGATCTTTTTGAAGCTGGACTTGGACGTTACAAACACCATGTTTGGAGAACTCTAGAATGAAAGTAGAACAACGTACCGTTTTATCTTGTGCAGGTGGAGCAACATTTAGATGGCTCGAACGCAATTGAGAATCGTTAGTATGACTCGGACAATCTTAACGATGGAAGAAGATAATAAGGAGCTAAAAACTTATGAAAAAACCGACGACAATATCGGATATGAAAGAGTCTTTGACTAAAGACGTCCATTACGCAACGCCAGTAACGAGCGAACAAATCTCTGCGAGAGCCTATGAGATTTGGATAAAAAAAGGTTGCACCCACGGTTTCGATGTTGAAGATTGGCTCGAAGCAGAGCAACAACTGCAGACCGAGATGGTTCTGGCCCTGGATGAATAGGTTTTACTTGCATACAGCGGATCGAGATGCCACCTTACTCGGTGGCATCTTTTTTGTAACTAGTCCTGTTATTCTTTTCTCTATTTTTGATCTCCCAGTGAAGGGCCAGGGCGGGTGCCAGTAGGACAAATATGAAGTAAAACTTTATGAGAGCAAACCAATTGCTCATCATCGGTCCGAACTCCGCAACAGGTGTACGTAACCATTGCGAAATCATGCCAGTCCAACTATCCCAGAGACCGAGCAAGCCATTGATTGGCAATCCTGACAACTTGAGTCTCATTAACGTTGACAACACCGTCTCGACCATCCTGAATGCATATAAAAAGAACATCGTGCTTGAGGGAAATGTCTTGCTTGATGCCGATCCGCCATTAACGACGACCGGCACTCAGACGATGCCTAAAGGAGAAATCGGGGCTGAAAGTATCAAACTTGCAGGCGCTACTGTCGATCTTACTTCGTCTCACGTCAATCAC
>CAZISK010000622.1:0-2686 GCA_964541355.1 uncultured Candidatus Obscuribacterales bacterium | reverse complement strand
GACCAATAATCGGATAAATGAGTTCGGTGAGATCAATCCGATTGAATCAGTTTTGCATAGGAGTGTTTCGAGACGCGACCTTGCAAACGAACGACGAGCATTTATAAGTGAGTTCTCGCTACCGTCAGCGATGAACGCAGTTAAGCCGCTTCGAGCAATGCTTGAGTCCAAGAACGGCAACGCAACATCGGTATCGACGACGATGTTAAAGACCGCTGCGATTGTCATGCAACTCTCCCAAAATGCAGACCCATATAGTCTCCACACCAAGCTGAAAAGACTGGCGTTGAGGTAGTGATCTGTAGTAGTAAGTCCAATGTACGTATTGATACTGTCACAGCAACTCTACCTGAGCGACCAGCTGTTGCGGCTTGAGAAGGATTGAGTATTCAGATGTTCAACATCAGAACCATTGAAGTTAAAACACATAGCATTCAAACATTACAAACTTAAAGAGTCAGTTATGACCTCGAAATTGAGCGGAAAATTCTCTTGAAATTTTCAAAGTTGGGTTTCCTAGAGTCTCAACTGTCTACTTTATATAATTACAATGTATACCGCCAATGTTCCGATAGATGGAGCTGAAATGCTGAACAAGCAAGACAAATCGGGATTGCCACTGGGCAATATATTTCTGAGCGTTGCATTTGCAATCGCAATCGCTCTATTCCAGCCCGTCGCGATAGCTCTTGCTGTCCCCGACGAGTCGAAAGATAGCAATGTATCAATCAATAAGCCAATTAAGGATAAGTGGGCGGTAGTTGTTGGTGTTAGCAAGTTTCGCGATTCGACGATCAACCTTCGTTATGCCGCGAAGGACGCGAAGGATTTCTCGGAGTATCTAACGACAGAAGGAAACTTTCAAAAAGATCACGTCCTTCTCATGACCGATGAGTGCGCTACGAGAGAAAATATTCTGACGGCCCTTGGCGACAAATGGCTTCCTCGCCTGGCTAATCCTGACGATTTGGTCTTGATTTATGTGTCCAGTCACGGAAGCCCGGCCGATCTCGACATAGGCGGGATTAACTACATCATCGCTCATGACACCAACTTGGATTGCCTATATGCGACTGGTATTCCTTTGCAGTATCTGATTGAGGTCATAAGAAATCGCGTGCATTCAGAGCGAGTCATTTTGATTCTAGACACCTGTCACAGTGGTGCTGCCGGCGTGGAGTCGAAGGGGCTGTATCGAGTTAACAACGTCGATGCCCAAGCGATAGTGGCAGGAACCGGGCAAATGGTGATCGCCTCAAGCTCGCCGAGTCAGAGATCGTGGGAAGGGAAGCAGTATAACAATAGCGTCTTCACCTATCACCTCATCAAAGCTCTCAAGACTGGCGGTTCCAACACTAGATTAGGCGCTGCCTTCGAAACCATGAAAGAGAGTGTTCAAGAGGAAGTTTTGCGAGATAGAGGCACCTTGCAGACGCCGGTTATGAGGAGCGGCTGGAAGGGTGAAGAATTGGCAGTTGCCACTCCACCAACCAAAACTCGCACGGCCGCAGTCGACTGGCCGATAGCGCAATCGCAATCCGGGTCTGAGCTAACGCAAATACCCGGTCCGAAAGCATCAGATACAGTAGCAGTTGCACCCGTTATCCCGGGCATGGGTCAACCGTTCAATGTAAAACCAGACTCGAAAGTCTTCGAAATCGAAACACTACCCGCAATACCACCCGTGACTGTTCTTGATAATGGCAACATATACCAGGTCTTCAACAAACCAGTAAGACCAACGGTGTTCAGCATCTCTTATCCGGCGCTGCTAACCTACATTTTTACGTATCACTGGAATGATGGCCATGGCAGCAAACCAGGACAAATTGCATTGCAGCATGAAGATGGCACCACATATGGGCCGTGGAGAGCTAACGGTAAGTCCGGACAGGGGAACGTTGCCAACGCCTACTGGGAATGTGAGCCGATTGTCAAACTTAAGCCAGGCAATTACTCTATCGTTGACAGTCATCCTCTATCCTGGTCACAAAACAATGGTTCACGAGGCGCCGGATTTGCACGCGTCCGTGTGGCACCGCTGGTGGAGACAGTTGCTCCAGTCACTGGCAAGACCCTGCGCCGATTACCAGAGAATACAATATTCAAGAACGACAATATCTATGCAGTCATGAATGGCGGCTCTCAAACGTCCTTCGTCCTGGATGTGCCAACACTAATAACAAAAATAACGAATTATCACTGGAATAACGGTAGGGGAACACAACCCGGCAAGATAGCACTGCGACATGAGGATGGCACCATGTACGGACCGTGGCAAGCTAACGGTCGCTCCGGCCAGGGAGGTGCACCGGAAGTCTATTGGGACTGTTCTATCGATGTGCTGATCAAAGCAGGTTCATACAAGGTGGTAGATAGCGAGCCGTCTACATGGTCGCAAAACCAGCTCACTAAGGGCGAAGGCATGACTACAATCACCGGCGTGTATCAGAGATAGCGACCGGGGCACAGGAAAGCTATTTCCGATGCGATACAAGCTGGAATTCTGCTGAACAGATCTTCTGAAAATGACAGACGACGTTAACAGCGCAAACATCATTGGCTGAGCCGATTGTTAGTTGCGGAGCCGAAATCGGGATCGGATTTGCCGATCCGAATGCATACCAAGTGCTGCACTCGCTTCCGAAAGTTCAGACCAGCCCCATCAGCCGAGATAATCTCTTAG
>CAZISK010000621.1:0-5398 GCA_964541355.1 uncultured Candidatus Obscuribacterales bacterium | reverse complement strand
GACTCGTTGTTCGATGCACAGAACAAAATTTTGACCATTCTATCGTTCAACCCCGATCTTTCTGTGTTGAAGGAACGCCCGCTCTCCAAGGCGGAAGAGGAGAACTTCAAGCGCCAAGCCGACTTTGGTCGTTCACTGCTCGGAGAAGAGGTCACAAAGGATCCTGAGCCTGGTGAGTTGGTACAGCGCGTCGATTCATACGTCGATTCCTGGCAAGATTCCGAGATCGACACCGAAGACTTGGACGAGATGGATGTTGCCAAAGGGCTGGGCGCCTTGTGGGGTCAGCAGTTGGCGAAGTCATTCGACTGGACATGGGTCTGTCTCGAAGGTGCCGGCAATCTCTACGTCGTGGTCTCCGCGGACAGAGCGCTCGTGATCAATCCCGTCTATTTCATCAAATCGTGTCTCGAAATGCCGGAGTTGGATTGTACGATAATGTTGGCCTTCAACATGCTGCAAGAGTCCGGATTTGAAGAGATTCCGGAGAAGAGTTATGAGAACGTCATGGAAGGCGTTCATCGTGTCATTCCGAAGCCGGGTCGCTCATTAAGTATGGCTGCGGGTCGTCTGCCCGATTAACTGGCTATTCGAGAAGCTCAACAACGTTTTCTTTCTTGTTCCAGCGCTACCTATACGCGTACAGGTAGATTACATGCCTGTTTTCGACCGCGAAAAAAATTCCCAAAACAAGATGCCGGATGAGGTTTGAACGCGAGGCGCGTATTCAACCTAACCCGACACACTTGCAAGCCGTTAGTTCCTGATAGACCTATATTGTATTTCAACGTGGGAAGTCAGGATATGTGTGTTTGCACAGAGATTTCCGCATTTTCTCAGTCGCTGTCGGATGCGCGCAAACGCAAGCAATATCGAATTCTGTGATAGTATTGACGGGAGTTTTTGAGTGGTGATATTTAGAATTTGGCTGAACTTCGATTGATAGTTTTTCTTGTCGAGGTTGCATCATAGCGGTTGAGATTTATTTTCTCAGATGACGGAAGACAGCAAGGGTAGCTGGACGTTAGCGCCATGGAAACTGGCGCTTCTGTGTCAGGCTGTTCTCGCACCAATGTTCTTGCTCCTCAATCTCGCTCAAAGCTCCGTAGTTCAGAGTCTCGAACAACGACAGTTCGACCCACTCTTGGTGGGGTCTGTACCTGCCGCTTTCAACGATTTTTCGATTGCGACGTGTCTTTTCTGTGTCGGAGCAGTTGTAGGTGCTCTCGTCATCAAACAGAAGCACATCACTTACGATAGAGTAAAACCGCTTTCGATAATTCTGTTGAGTTTTTTCGCGTACTTCCTTGTTGCCACCAGAACTTTACAGTTCCCTTTCAGTATCGACGACAGTTACATCGACTATCGATATGTGCTCAACACGCTAAGCGGAAAGTTCTTGGAATACAACCCGGGCGAGAAGCTAATCGGATTTACTTCCTATCTCCACATTATTGTGTTGCTTTTGCTCTCATCGTTGTTCCATGGTTACGACATATCGAGGCTCTCTCAACTATTCAACTGCGCTGTACAGCTAATCGCCTTTTTTGTTGCCTTCCCGATACTGAAAAAGACTTTCGAAAATGAGCATCTGGCCTTGTTCGGCACGATCCTGATCAGCTCGTCGGCCGATATCAACTCTCAAGGTCTGCTCGGCAAGGAGTCCTCAATTATCTTATTGCTCTTGCTTGTGCTCCTGTATGCCACTCACATTCAAGCGCCGCGTCTTTCCGCCTGGTGCGCGGCATTGATGTACTTGACGCGACCAGAAGGAATCGTTGCGCTTTTCATTGTCTTTTGTCACACGGTAAAAAAGGGCAACCTCTTCAAAATCTGGTGGGGGCCGGCTCTAATACTGATTGCCTGGCATGCCTTTCTATATTTTTACTTCGGCTCAATCATTCCGCATGGTGGTGAAGCGAAGCGGCTCGCTTATGCAGGTTCGCCGCCGTTTGTTTGCCTCTTCAATCTGTTGCTTCACTTTGCCTGGATGGTCAATCCATTCGGTTGGTCTCCAAGTGTTTTTGCAGAAGGAAGCAATTTGCAGAAGGTGGTGTTGCTTCTGCAAGGAGTCTTTGGAATCTGTCTAATCAGTTTTTTTGCGCTGCGCTCATCTCGAATTGCTCTTCAATGTCAGATTGCTCTTTCGATGGTGGCATTTTACGCGATTGGCAATATTCATATGTTTGAGTGGTATCTTTGCTGGTATCAGTGTCTGCCGATGCTGCTTTCCGTTTCGATTTTAAGTATGCTGATGCGCACCAAGCGGCTCAAGCGCGTCTTGCCTGTGGTGGCAGCGCTGCTCGTGCTTCATTGCGTGGTCAGTCCATGGTTCTGGCCGCTGCTCCGGACGCAGGGATTGTTCCCTAAAATTTCCGGAATAATGTTCGGTGGTAATCAATTCGACCTTCGCATTCTCCCTATCAAACGGGCAACGGAATTCATAGTGAGCACAGAAGGCAGTCGTGATGCAATTGCATCACCCGAAATTGGGATGCTGGGCTATTCTTATCCCGGTCCGATCCTTGATACCTGCGGTCTAGTATCAGATGTACTGAGATTCTATAGAGGAAAGAAACCCGCAGAGTATACGGTTCCTGCAGATTTGATCAGGGAGCTCAAGCCGAAATATCTTCTGGCGTATGATGGTTTTATCTCCGGAGCTGTTCTTCGCGATCAATGGTTTCACAGTGCTTACAAGCTCAAGAAATCCTGGCAATACAAGCTATGGACTTCGAGCAGTCTGCTCTTGTATGAACGGGTGGATGCGATAGATGTAGAGGTCAAATGATCGGTTTTTCAATAACGATCTCAGTGGCGCGAAGGTTTACTACTCTTTTGCCTTGATTCACTGCTCTTTTGCGTTGTTGATGCCTTGTCCTTCTCCGTGGATGGTGGATCGAGCTTGGACTTAGGAATCTTGGCTCCGACATGCACCAGTCGGACTTCGTATTTCAGACTCGAGTTCGGAGGAAATCCTTTCACTAAGGGCGAACCTTTTGGAAAATTGAGCTCGACAGGCAAGGCCACTAGTCTGGTTCCGCCCTCCTTCATTGTTCTGAGCGCTTCGTCGATGCCTCTGCCGAGTTGGCAGACGCCGGCGATCATATTGAAAGGTCTCTTGCGTACGACTGAATTATCGAACTCTTTATTCTCCGGAAGGATCCATCCGATGTAGTGGATCCAGACAACCTGTCCCATTTTTAGCGCTGGACCGGTGCCGACCTTTATATCTTTGATTTCCATTCCTGAGGGCTGCATGACGGAGCCTCCGCCGAGGAGCGGTTTTTTCTCGGCTGTTTTTCGTGAGACAAACTCCTTTTTTGCTTCTACCGGCAGACCCGAAAGCGAGGCAAGCAAAATGCAGAGCGGAAGAAGGAAGCTGAATCGATTAGAAATCATTGATTGCCTTCAGATGCAAGTTTTCGAACTCAATGTACATTATAGCCAGCTTTTCAATGCTACTATCTTGGCTGGACGGAGGCGCTAATTGTCATGAACTGCGCGTCCTTGGGCGATGGACCAGCGCGCCCTCGGTGTCAGGAGAGTTGGTTTGGCGCGCTCACCGGAAAGCAGCACACTCTACGAGAAAGGAATCCCAAATGATCCGTTTGATGGTCGTAGACGACAATATTCCAACCCGGCAGCACATCATAAAAGAGCTTGGCGCCGGAGATTTGATTGAAGTCATGGCCGAAGCGGGAACGAGCGACGAAGCCTGGCGAATGGCTCAACAGCTCTTGCCGGACCTTATCTTGTTGGATCTGCACCTGCCGGGATTGACCACTACCGAAGATCTCTTGCGCAAGCTTTCAGGTTTGCCGAACGTGAAAGTTGTGATCTTCGCAAGCGAAGCGCCGGCCTCCGATGTGCTCGATCTACTTGACGGCGGCGCAGCCGGCTATGTCTTGAAGTCAGACCAGGCGGCGCTCATAAGAATGGCTCTATTGATGGTCTCTCGTGGGTCGACCAACGTTATCTCTCCGTCGCTTCCGAGGCATTTGACACGTTTAAGCACGGATGAGAGGCTGATTTTGCGCCATCTCACCCAACGAGGGAAGCTACCTAAGGCAGCTGAGCGAATGGGTATTACACAGGCGGAATTGGAAGCGACAGCACTTCATCTGGCTGAAAAGCTGGAGCTTGACTCAGTGGACAAACTGATTAAATGGGCTAAAAAGCACGGGTTTTAGTCAGAAAACAGATTGTGGCGTCGACAAAAAATGCCCGGCACCAGATTTAGTGATCATGCCGAAAGGTTGGCGTAACTGAAGATCTAAAAACATCACTCTCATCGATCACACTTATGGGGGAAGTTGTTTTTTGACAGCGCTGTCATATTGGAGATGAAACTTCTCGGTACTCCTCCATTATTCCGCTAACCTCTCAATGCGGTTTCCCAACGGGAACCGCATTCGAGCTTTCTTTGTTTTTGCTCAGATCGAATGTGGGCGTCAGCATAATGAGAGTAAGTATGAAGGAGCCCAGGATTAACGTGACCAGCTCCCCTCCTGAAAACGACTTGCGCACAACGGCTGTCTCCGGCTCGACGCGTTGCCAGTAATGATTGAGCCAGTGTTGAGCTATGGCAGGTGGGATAGCGACCAGTGTAAAAAGCAGATACAAGGCGCCGCCCGATTTATGCAGCACCCAGAGCATCGCCATAGCGACAGCAAGGGCAAAGGCGGCATATGACGGATTTCTTCTCAGTAGAGACTCGTCCACGCCCAGTGCTGCAATATCGCGAAACAGGAATGCAAAGAATCCGAGCACCACAAGAGGAATGAGAGGCAGAGCCGCTTTCATCGCTGGCTCTGGAACGAACGACAAGAACAGTGGTGCCAGGGCGGTTGGTGCGACCAACAATATGGACGCCAGGAACGGCCTGGCTTTTGTATATTTCGATATGACGTCCAGGCGGTCGGCTGTCGGGGCTCCGTCACTCCCCACAAGCTTGGCGTATCCCTTCAAATCTCGAACTGTCTTGTAATACCAGTAGATGAGATACAGAGACAGCGAGAATACCGACAGCACGATGATGTGCCAGACAGGCTGGCGCAGCGATTTTACCTGTGGCTCGACACCGTTGTTATCTTGCTTCCTGGTCGGAGACGGAGGAGTTGAAGAAGTCATGGGGAAACCCTTTTACAAAGACTGTAATTCTCACATGTTTATAGGTTTCCTCTCTTTAATCATGATCAATTTGCCAAGATTGATCAATGTCCGATTGAATCCGGTAATCTTTGCATTGCAGCTAATGCCTGAGACTCCCTGCCTTCTATAACAAGCGCAGTGCCTATCTCCAACGATGGAGTGCTCAGAGAGTTTATGCGAACGAGAGTTCGAGGAGCGGAACGGAATGGTTAATTCAGTCGTAATAGTAGGCAGAGCAGGTCGC
>CAZISK010000620.1:0-5420 GCA_964541355.1 uncultured Candidatus Obscuribacterales bacterium | reverse complement strand
GATCAGTTCTGCCGGCGAGCGCTCTCGATCTATTTGACCTGCAGCAGTCCGATCGCCGGCATCTGACGGAACTGTACATATCACCGGTGTCTCGAAAGTCTTGTAGCGACTGGCGTGGTGTCGTATTTAGTGCTAGTTCTGGAAATATCAAAAGAGCGAATTGGTTAAACTGTTCTAATTCGACGTTGTCAATCAGCCTGGAATACTGGTTTTCAGCACTAGCTTTGTAAAAGCGCATTGCAATATTGGAATTTGGCTCAAGCTCCGAGTGACGAAATACTCTTGGCGAGACGACTGAAAAGGTCTACATTCGAGTCACATCTCGTCCACGCTTTTTTTCGTGTGAAACACCGCAACCAGTCCGTCTGACACCACACAAAACTTTAGACCTGTGGCATCCGTCATTCAGACTGCAACCGGTTACGAGATGACTCTACTTGGGAGGCAGAAGAGCACCAGGAGTTTCCGAGGTGCTGTCCCCAGGGCGAGGTTACACTCGCCAAAAAAGGATGTACCAGACCTTACGGTCGAGCGCAGAGAGGATTCGATGCGCTGTACACGAGAGCGAGCGTCGACTTCGACGCTCCATTCCCATCAGAGAGGGGTGTCAACTTCGACGCTCCTTACCAACCACGGAGTCTGACATGAGCGCGTTCCTTCGCTTCACTGCCGAAATCCCGAGCGTCCCCGGCCTCTTCTTCCGCAACGACGGCGAGCTGCTCCTCGTCAGCGTGGAGGAACACTTCAACGGCCGCCGCAACATCTGGGCGACCATCGTCACGCCCGACTGGGTGCCCGCCAAGCCCCAGCACCAGACGAAGTTCCTCCTCGAAGCCGACCAGCGGCTGGGCGGCGACGTGCCGACCTTCCTCGGGCCGATCAAGCTCAACGACATGCCGCGCGTCTCCGAACTGCAGCGCGACGAGCCGCAGCAGCCCGCCGAGCCGGGCCTCTTCTTCATGTCGCGGAACGTCGGGCACACGTGGCTCACCACGGTGGTCTCCGTGAGCATCCACCGGTTCACGAAGAGGATCCGGGTGCCGGACACGGACGAGCTCTTCGGCCTCGCGCTGCCGAGCTTGGAGGATGTGCCGGTCGAGGCCGGGCGCAACTGCATCTTCACGCTCGCGCTCCCGCGGACGGAGCGGCTCGACCTCGAGCGGCTGCAGTGCGCGACGGTCCCGGTGTCGAGCGGCACCGCCCTCCGGGAACCGCCGCGCCACTGATCGGCACTAAGTGCCCATAGGGGCACACCATGAAGTCCAAGTCTGGTCGCGGCTCTACGGAGGGCCGCGCTTTTCTCTTGCACTCACCAAAACCCCAGCGTTGAGGAGATGGTCATGACGAAGAAGTTCTTTATCGTGGACGACTACTCGTCGAGCGACGGCACCAAGGTCCTGTGGGACAAGTGGCTGTACTACGGCCTCCCCTCGCTTCCGAGCAAGCCGAAGGGCTGGGATCAGCCGCTCCCGGAAGGCGACTGGACGATGGCGAATGGAATGTGGTCCATGGCCTCGGACGGTGCCTACAGCAAGGCCGGCATCCGCAAGCCGACTTTCGACCAACTGCCGGTGATCTTCTGCGTCACCGACGCCTGTGTCGAGGAGCAGTGCCGCGTTGACGTGGCTCAGGCCAACGCGTTCATCCGGGCTCGCATCTGAGCACCTTGCGGTGAGCCAAGACAACTCGCTCCTGCTGTGGCAAAAAAACGTCCGTGACGATTTTGACGGTGCTTCCTCAGAGACTGGCACTAGTCTCATGTTGCTTCCGACCCGATCCGTAGGAAGGGGTGGACCTTCCTACGTCGGGCTTTCTCGAGTCGAGGTCATTAGTTATGCCTCCGTTTCCGACCGTGTCGGTGCTGAAAAAGGTTCAGGCTCTTCACCTCAAAATCGGTCTGCCGGAGATGGCCGGAATCGATGTGGGGACGCTGATCGACTGTTTTCAGCGGCCGCTAACCAGACAGAGGTTGACGTTCGTCAACGCCGACGCACGCGCTGATGCGGTGCTGGACGCAGAAGTCATGCTCATCGAGACGATCGCTGATGCGGCCGGCTCTGCCATGGCGTACGCCTACGTCATTCGGCTGTGCGTCCTGACCACCGTCGGGAATCACAAGTCGGAGATGGTAGTCGTGTGGCAAGATGTGCTTCTGGGGTCAACCCAGGCGGCCAATCTGGCTGCGAACCTCTACCGGAGCGCGTCCGAAAGCGCCCAGAAATTGGCAGCAAGGCTGACGTGAGCGAAGAAGTCCACCGGCGCCGCTCGGAGAACCGTCTACAAACGGTCTTCGAGCGGCGCTTTCGTTTTTATTGATTGGTCTATTAGATGCAAGAGTAGGATCGCATTGAAGGAAGGGGGGCAATAGATTCGCCCTGATCCCCTCCTGAGGGTTAGTTACGGTGCGGCATTATCTGTTGCGGTCGCGATCAATGCTCCCAATGCGAACATCAAAAGGAGTGCCACCATCCAGCTAACAACGACAACAGTCAAAACTGTGGGAATGCACATTGTCGCCTGTTCTCTAGCCCAGCTCCTTCGATTCTACTTGTGACAAGCTTGGGAAAATTGCTTCTCGATCAAAACCAGTTGAATCGCCTGAAGCATCGATTGCTTGCGGTTTTCCACAAAACTGCCTGCCATAATATCCAATCTTGGCATTGTCTTTGTCAGGCGATCTCCATAATCGCCTCTGTAATAAAGCGTGATACCGGTGCCATAGAAAATCGATACGGAGTAACAATCGATCAATGCGGGTAAAGCGAGAGAAAGCCTGAGTTGCTGGTGCTTTTGGCTGATCTGGTCAGATTAGACTTCTGCGCTGCAAAGCGATAGGTTTTAGTAGTTCAACTCTCCAAGCATTTTTCGGGACCAAGCTGGTTTAAACCTTCGAGATCGTCAATCCTTGCTCGTATTCGTGCGCATTTGAATGGGCACGGAGCTGGTCGCTGAATCAGGCTGAGAGTGCTGCGTCTTTTGTCGTGCTGCCTGACTGTGCGCCACTATTTATGGTGCGCATCGGTCGGGTCAATTGGCTGTGTGAGCCAAAGCGCTGGACCATCGTTTAAGGAGTCTCTTTATGCGGAAGTCGATCATCCTCCTCATCGCGGCAGTTTTCTTCGTCGGTTTCGTCTGGTTCTCCCAGGACTGGTGGAGAACCGACGACCGGGGCTTCGTTTCATACGAATTGACCGGACGCGCGCAGTACCATCCGCCAGCGACCTCAGTGGCGAAACAATCTGCGCGAAACTTCCTCGTGCAGATAATGCCGGGCGACGGCACCATGGACATGACGGACATGAACGGATTGTCCGCGTTGGTTTCGAAAGGCATGGCTGCAGATCGCAGACAGTTCCTCGGCTACTTGCGCAATACGTTGAATCGGGACTGGGTCGGTGTGACCGTCGAGGTCGTATCATGGACCCTTCCAGCGAGCCGACCGGACAGCCTCATGGGTGAAGAGCACCAATCGCTGCTCGTCATCACGGGATTGACAGAAATTCCGGTTCGGATTCCGTTCAAATGACCCAGGATCATGACGCTCAAAGTCGAGGACCAATCGCCATCAGTGGCGATTGGTCTCAGCGATCATCCTACGATACGGCTAAGTACGAACGACCACAAGCAACTATAGGCGGTAAGAGAATTGGAGGCAGTCGAAAAGGAGTTAGCGACCGGGTCGCTTCGCTCCTTTCCGCTGCATACCCGAGACCGCCAATCTCGGGTCATGCGTCTACATCATCCGCCGTCGCCACCGCCGGCGATGCTGGCTACCATGACCAGGGCCATGCCCCATTCCGGGTTCATGCACAGGAGAACCAGGAACGCGATGCCGAGCAGGAACAGCACGACGTACCCGATCACGACGGTGGTGAGCTGCCACAGGCTGATGTGTGCGATCACCTTGCCGTCCTTGACCTCGACCGACTTCAGGGCCGACTTGATCACCCAGCCCTTGATGTTGTCGTCCTTGATCGTGTACACGGGGACGCGCTCCAGGACCGATTCCGCCGAGCTCTGCACGAGGCTCTGGGTTTTGTCCTCGGCGAACTGCATGATCTCGGCCTTGTTGTCCTTGATCATCTGGCTGTCGATGATCTTCTGTTTATCGACCCATTTGTCGATTAGCCCACCGACCTTCTCGGCCACGTTCTTGCCGTTCGCTCGCACGTCGTTGAACTTCACCTGCTCGGGGTGAAAGTAGAACGACCCGCGGGACGTGTCGTACCGCATCGTGCCCATCGTGTAACAGTGCATCTTGTATTCGGTCTTGAACTTCGTCGTGGTGGCGTCGAGGTCCAAGTTGATCTTGTTGTTGGAGAGATCGAGCTTGACCCCGCTGAAGGTCACGCCCTTCTGTGTGACGGGCATCTTCTGATCGATGCGCGCCTGAAGATCGGCCTGCGGCATGGACACTTCGTGTATGCCGAAGAACGTCCATCCAAAGCCGACGACGGCCACGAGCAGGATGAACGCGATTGCGATCCAGGCGACGGTTCGTTTTTTCATGGAATTCTCTCGATGTTGTGGGTTACGAAGAATCAAGCCCGGGCAAGTGCCCGGGCTCTCTAGGGGTTGTCGGTCGCGCTTCAAAGCGCGCTTTTATCCGGTGACGTGTTGGCGGTACGCCCGGCGGGAGGCGAGCAACGCCTGACGGTACCGACCCTGGTCGTAGAGGTCGCTACACGTGACGTAGGCGACGCGCATGCGCTGGTGCGCGTTGGGGTCGTAAAGGTTGGCGAGCGGCGTTCCGACGTACTTGTCGTAGGTCTCCTGCATGCCCTGCATGACGGCTTGGAGCGTGCTGACGTACCAGT
Organism: uncultured Candidatus Obscuribacterales bacterium; assembly: GCA_964541355.1. GTDB lineage: Bacteria > Cyanobacteriota > Vampirovibrionia > Obscuribacterales > Obscuribacteraceae > JADYXR01. The sequence continues at coordinate 603 of CAZISK010000620.1, read as the reverse complement.
ACGCCTGACACCGAAGCTGGATGCCGCGGAAGAACCGTCTCGCCCGATGCGCCACTGTTGCGAACAGCTGTTTCATGTTCACTCCCTGGTTTGAGAATCAGTTTCGAACACCTTACTCACACGACCTGCATTCCTGCTGCAGCGCTGCTGCAGTTTTTATCCTGGTTGTATAGCCTGATGTGAGGAGAAGCAGTTTCCGGATTGGAATCTTGGTGTGAGTTGTTTTTAAACTAGCGATCATGAGCAGGAAAGGGAAGCATTTCTATTCAAGTATTCAAGAGATAGGACGGAATCTCAAAAAGAGAACTCCTTCGTTTGGCGATGTTGATATCGATAATATTATTAGCATCGGTTAATCAAGGAGATTGGTGAAGACCGGCTGCTGATAGTCTTCTTGGCTAGCCTAGCCCCGATACACAAGTTTTCGATTTGGCAGAATTCCAGGAAGCGGCTCGGGCGCTTGTAATCAACAGTTGGCTCAACTTTACGGCTCGGCAGGACCCCTAGACTCAGTCACTATTAGACACTCTATGCTTTTGATATCACTTTTGCTTTTCATGCGGTTTGATACCTGAGATAAACTTCCGCGCCTAAGTCAAATTG
>CAZISK010000619.1:0-5425 GCA_964541355.1 uncultured Candidatus Obscuribacterales bacterium | reverse complement strand
ACCATAGCGCTGGCGCGAACTGCGCGAGCCGTGCGCTACTGCGCAACACTAAGACAGGGAGGAGACCTGTCTGTTACGATTGAGCACCGCGAAGTTCTCTGCTGTAAGTGAACTACCAGCACACCTTTTCAGCCCGCACCGCCGGTTCCGGACGCAAAAAGCGTCTGTCACCAAGCGGCTGCACTCTAAGTCAATATGCCTTTCGATTCCCAGTTCTTTGCAATACCATTAGTGTCCCTGGTCGCCGCGCTCTACTCTGCGGTCGGCCATGGCGGCGCGACCGGTTATCTTGCTTTGATGTCTTTTCTCGATATGCCACCTACTGTGATGGCATCGTCCGCCCTTACGCTCAATTTGCTGACAGCGGGAATTAGCTGCTACACGTACTCCAAAGCCGGATACTTTTCCGCGCGACTGTGCATGCCGTTCATCCTCACATCGATACCTTGCGCGTTCGTTGGGGCCCTTATCAAGCTCAGCGATGAGCAGTATGCATTACTTCTGTCGATAGTGCTGACCGTAACAGCCATATCTCTAATTGCCAGAAAGGGATCGGCTCGAGATGAGACCAAGTTCGTCAAGACACCTTCGGTTCTAGTAGCTGCTTCAGTCGGAGCCTGTCTTGGGCTGGTCTCCGGAGCTGTCGGTATCGGCGGCGGTGTGTTTCTCAGCCCAATAGTCCTGTTATGCAACTGGGCTGATGCCAAATCCACATCAGCCGCAGCCTCTGTCTTTATTATCGCCAACTCGCTCTCCGGTCTGATCGGGAGGACGATGTCCGGCAATCTCGCTTATGGTGACCTGCTTCCTCTGCTGATTTTCGCATTCCTTGGCGCCACGGTCGGCTCTCACTGGGGCGCTCGCCTGAGCTCGTCCAAAACGCTAAGACGCGTTCTCGCTGTGGTTCTCCTGACCGCCGCCCTGAAAGGGTTCATTCAGAAATAAATTCAAAGAGAGCTCCTCCTTGAGGGGAAGCTCTCTGATCCCTGTGTCTGTAGAACAATTTTGGAAAGAGGGCGCCACCATATTCAACACCAGAGCCGCTCGGATTCGCATTTGTATGGTCACACGCTCGAGATTAAGGACGGGTTAACGGGTCTGAAGATCTGATAACGATCCTACGATATTCGATAAGAGCGTCCGGACCGGGTAAAAGGGGCTGGCTCGCTAAACGCGAGCGCAGCCCCTTTGCAAAGCACTGGTTCGAGAAGCGCTTTGGCGGTTACGCCGGCGTCGTGGCGGGGCTCGACGCCGGCGTTTTCCGTTCCGGACAGAGTATGGCTCAGTAGACAACCGAGCGATCTGCGTCGGGAGCGCCCGCGTTAGGGCTTGCTCGGCTGCGTGGTCTTCTGCACAGTGCCGTCCGCGGGCGGATTGCGCTCGAGGAAGCTCTGCAAGTCATCGGACTTCGTGAACGCACCGGCTGGCCCGAGGTAGACCTTGTCGCCTCGCAGAATCACGAACCCCGGGACGCGTAGCGTACCGTGAGCGATGGCGAGCGGCACGTTTTCGATGTGACCGATGTTGACGGCCACGACCTTGACCTTGCCGGCGTTGTTCCAGGCGAACTTGCTGACCTCCTTGTCCTGAGCCGGATTGGGAGCGTTCTTGTCGTTCTCGCGATAGAAGTAGACCAACACCGGCTTGGCATCGCGGGTGCTCTCGACTTCCTGTTCCCAGGTAATCAGGCCGACCTGGGTGACACGACCGTGGATCTCGCGATACTGGTAGTCGCGGTAGAGGAAGATGCCACCGCCGACAAGCGCGAGGGTGACTAGACCGATGATGATGGAACGAGCGTTCATTGTTCTTTTCTCCGAATTCTGTTCAACTGGACAAAGACTCGTCGTCGATAGCTCAACGCGCAATCGATTTGCCTGACGCCCAAAGGGCAAGCCCAGGCGCGAAGCGAGTCTTCTGAGAGCAAAGAGCGAAGCTTGGCTTCGAATGAGCAACTCCAAGCAAAAGCAAAACAGGGACGGTCCGCAAACCGCTCCAACGAGCAATTTGCGGACCGCCCCTGTGCTTGCCAATGGGGTTACGAACCGGCGGCGGTTGTGCGCCGGGTCAAAGCCAGCGGATTGAGCAGCCGCTTTAGCTTAGGAGCCGGAATGTTGGTTTCGCGGCTGGCCACGGCAAAGATGCTTTCCCCCGACATGGCAGCGATCTTTGCCAGACGGGCGCACTCATCGTAACCGATAGCAGGGACGAGCGCTGTTACCAGAGCCAGACCGCTCTCCACCAGTTCGGGACCACGGTTGGTGGCTTGCAAATCGACAATGCATCGCGTCGCGAAGTTGTCGGCGGCATTTGCCAGAAGCGTGATCGACTGGAGCAGATTGTAAGCCACCACAGGCAGCATCACACACAACTCGAAGTTTTCCGACTGCGAGGCAAAGGCGATGCTGGCGTCGTTGCCGACAACCTTTACCACCACCTGCCTGAGCGATTCGGCGATGACCGGATTGACCTTGCCGGGCATGATGGAGCTTCCAGGCTGGACCTCGGGCAGAGCGAGCTCGCCGAAACCGGCGCGCGGACCGCTGCCCATCCAGCGCACGTCATCAGCCACCTTCATGAGAGCAGATGCGCACATGCGGAGTGCGCCGCTCACAGCAACGACGTCGTCGATCGAAGACTGAGCGCGGAAGTGGTTGCCCGTCTCCCGCACCGTGAACGGATACTGGCGCGACAGCTGCTTGCACACTTCCCGAGCGAACTTAGGATGAGCGTTGAGACCGGTACCGACCGCGGTGCCACCAATGGCGACACGCCCCAGTCGCTTCACGGTCGCACTCAGATGTTTCCTAGCCTCAGCCAACTGTGCGGCGTAGCCGCCGAAAACCTGACCGAGAGTAACCGGCGTAGCGTCTTGAAGATGGGTGCGGCCCGTCTTAACGACTTTGCGGAACTCCCTGGCCTTGCGGGTCAGAGCATGCTCTAGAAAGGTCAACGCGGGCACCAGCTTCGACACCACCTGTTCGTAAGCGCTCAAATGAAGCGCCGTCGGAATGACGTCGTTGGAGGACTGCCCGAGGTTGACGTGGTCGTTGGGATGCACCGATTCATCGCTGCCCTTAGACGCCAGGATCTCACGAGAGCGGCGCGCGACGATTTCGTTGACGTTCATGTTTGTTGACGTGCCGGAGCCGGTCTGAAAGACATCAACCACCATCCAGCGTTCGAAGCGCCCGTCAAGCATCTCGCGCAGCGCTTGCTCAATCGCCCGAGCGCGCTTGTTATCGAGCACCTTCAGATCGCGATTGACCCGACAAGCGGCCAATTTGATCTGGGCAAGAGCATAATTGAAGGCTGGTTGCAGGCGCAAATCGCTGATCGGGAAGTTATCGACGGCACGCTGTGTGCTGGCCCCGTAGTAGGCCTCCACAGGCACCAGAACGACACCCATGGAATCGCGTTCTTCACGCTTTCCCACGGATTTTGGATTAGTCATTGGCTCTCCTTCACAGTAGCGACAAGCAGCCATTCTGATTCTCACTCCACGGCACGTGGCCGGAAGAAGAAAGCTGGGACTGGTTGCTATATGCTAAAAATCAGCTTGAGTAATAGATAGAAGTCAAAGAAACGCGTTTTAAGAACTTAGCTAGTGTAAAAGCTCTAAATCAAGCTTGTGAGGCTTGTCATGTGGTTAAACGTTAGCAACATAGTGTTTTCTGGGTATCCACCTTCTTTGCAAACCGGACAGATTGGCTTAGGTTAATATTACAAATGCCAATCCGAAAGCCTTGACCAAAACCCGCAATGGCAACAGCAACCAACAACACCAAACCTCGTCATTATCGACTCAAATCGATGGTGCTCGCCCGCATTTTCGCTGAGATAACTGTGCTGCTTTTACTTGTGTTGTTGCCATTGATTCTGACGACTACCGGGCATATGCAAACCTTCCCTCTTACCGGAAAGGTCATGATTTTCAGCGTGTGTTTGATTGCCGGGTTGATTCTGCCGGCCTATGCATTCATCACCTGGCTGGTGAGAGTCGATGCCAACGGTATCACGGCGATCTCCGTGGCCAAACAGCATAGTTGCCAGTGGTCCTCCATCAAACGCGTTTCCAGACGAAGCAACTGGAACTGGGTGCGCTATGTGATCGAACATACAGACGGCGAGCTCAGCTTCCCGATCTGGTTGCTCCACAGCGATGAGCTCTTGAGCACAATTCGCGACAAGCTGCCTAAGGGAGCCGGCACGGGCAACCCTTATCGAATGTTCTCGCAAGACCCTATCTCTGTTTTGTTTCAACTCATGAATGCAGCGCTCGGCATCGGACTGGTGCTCATATTCTGGTTCTTCTTCGCCGAGCTCGCGCGAACAAAGTCTACCAACCAGACGGATCTGACTATTGTGCTTGCATTTTGTGTTTTGATAACGCTTCTGTTCTTCTGGCGAACCTACGTGATTGCCCTGATGCCGAAGACCGTGGAAACCACCGCCAGCGGTATCGTTATTAAAACGATGTTCTCTTCAATCAGGATCCCCTGGACTCAGGTCTTGAAGGTGGGCAACTCCTGGCCGCTGTTTCCAGAAGGCTACATGCTCGGCACCGAACGTGGCACCTTTCTTATAGGTAACGGTATGGACGCAGCCGACGAGCTGACCGCTTTCATATCGACTCGACTTCCAGGCGCCTCTGCCCTGATCGCAACCAGGGCACGAACAGCGCCGAGCATTACCAACGTCAACCTCAATGAGGAACCTTTGAGCAACGCATCGTCCAAACCGCACGGCATCACTGTGGCCGAATCCGAACCATCGACAACAGCGCTGGCCGACGGCACCAAAGTAGCGACCGGACAGTCCGCGGCAAACGCCTACGCACAAGGCATTACAGTTGCCGAATACATTCCGAGCTCCATCGATCCGCAGCATGCACCGGCAGCCCCGGAAAGCAACAGTATGGAACAAGACAATGATGAGGGCTGGAAGTCGAAAAAAGTAAACACCACCCCCGGTGGCAAGATGGCACCGAGGAAGTTTCGCAAGCGTAAGAAAAAAGACCGTTCCGATTAACTGTAATTGCCGTTGCCGTCGAAGTAACGACTGATCATTCGGCGGTGCAGATCGAAGCAAACGTTACCGGGAAGCTCGCTCTTCTTGAACAAGCCAACCTCGGAAGCGTCATCGCCTGGACGCATTTCGCCGCCAACCAGTCTGGCAAGATAGAAGAGAATGATTACGTTAATCCCGCGCCCTGGAGCAAAAGCGCCCAGAATCTGCTTAATTTCGACATCCAGACCTGTTTCCTCCCAGACCTCACGAGCCGCGGCCTCTTCGGGGCTCTCTCTAGCTTCAATGAATCCGCCCGGCAGACACCAGTCGTCCACGAAAGGCTCGCAATTTCGTTTTACCAGTACAAGACCGCCTTCGATCGGAACAAGAGTAGCAGTCACGGGCTTCGGGTTGT
>CAZISK010000618.1:0-5429 GCA_964541355.1 uncultured Candidatus Obscuribacterales bacterium | reverse complement strand
ACTTTCACAGGGCGGAGAGGATGCGGAAAGAGAAGCACTGGATTGCTTGAAAAATGTGATGCTCAGCGAGTCAGACAGAACCCGACTGAAGAGCACGGCTCCAATCCAGTATCATCTCTACTTCAGCTCGAGGGATGATTCATGACAATCACCGCCTCTCGATTGTTGGCACTGCTCACATTCCCAGGAATCATTGTCCACGAGCTTGCGCATCGAGTGTGCTGTGACCTCTTCAAGGTTCGAGTGCTACGGGTGTGCTACTTCAGACTTGGCGACCCCGCCGGCTTCGTGTTGCACGAGCGCCCGCCCAGCCCGGCTGTTGCATGTGTGATTACACTGGCACCATTGCTTGTCAATTCGGTGGTGTCGGTGCTGGTCGGTGTGACTGTAGGAATAGACCTGTTCACGCTGAGCTCCCAACTGACTCTTGAGCAATTTCTCAGGCTCTGGCTCGCTCTGTCAATCGGCATGCACGCCTTGCCGAGCGCCGAAGATCTGAGAGCTCTTCGCACAGAGCTCGACGGCAATGCGAGGAGCAAAGAGCTCGCCGATATGTTCGATTTAGTCTTTGAACCTGTCCCGTTAGTAAAAGGCTTGCTAAACATACTCTGGTTCGATCTGCTTTACGCTATAACGGTCTGTCTCGTGGCTGGACTTGCAGTCGTTAACTCATAATCAACAGTCCGTTTTTTGTCACAAAGAAAAGATACTCTCTATTCAGTCTAATGGCTACCACGCACTGCTAGTATCGAACGCAGCGATCACTGGCATTACTACAGGCAAACTGGATGGATTGGCACAAATGAGAGTTCACCATCGTAATCGCGTAAAGCGCGAACGTAGAGGCAACATCATCGTTATTTCTCTGCTTCTGGTCGCGGTGTTGGCATTTACGCTCTTATCGATGGTGCAGTGGGGGATTACCATGATCACCCATTTCAGGTACAGAGCCGCCAACGAAGCTGCAGCATTGGCTGCCGCCGGAGAGTTGGGACGGATTGTCATCAACGACCCTCATTATGGATTCATCGGTTTGTCAGATGCTTCCCCTCTTGGAAAGGCCACCATCGCCGGCGATGGCGAACCGCTCCCAGTGACCGGCATCAACACCGTTCTGGCGACTGCGAGGCTTGACTACATTATTGCAGTCGGTACGGGAAGCAACGATCTTATCGAGGAAGCGCGGCTCGAAGTGCAAGAAGCCAACCGTGCAGCGCTCTCTCTAAGTAACACCCTGCGAGCAGCGTTGCAGAAAAACAGCAAGCAGCAGTTTTTCGATATGAACGGTAAAGAGATCAATCCATATAACAAGGCGATAGCAGTATTTAGAACAAACCTGGTAAAACACTCGTATCTCAACGAGGCCAAACTGGAAGAGTTTCATCTCGACCTGGGCGGTCTGAAACGCGGCGGATATTCCAACGCGCCATTGCCGAAGCCGTTACAATTTGCAGACCTCCCACCCGAATATGTAGCACGTGCACTCAATGACAAGGACTCCGTATCCAGCTCGTGCTATCCGTCTTTTGTCAATCTCCCTGTCGACGGTCTCGATTTTTACTTGATCGGACTAAGTGAGCAGGTTTCGCTCGTCAGTACGGATGACTATGTTCGTCTGGGCAACGACAAGCCAGCTTCGATTGTTCAACTGGTGAGCTCAATTCAGACCAGGCTATCACCAACAATGTCTGGAAGCAATCTGCACTTGAGCTGCTCTTCTTGCGCCATGCCTAATTATGCTCGTGATACCGCCCCCAGTGCAGCGCTGATGATTACATTTCCGGATGGGCTTCCAGCAAAATTGCGCAGCATCCAGAACCTGCTGACAGAGCGGTGCATGGAGCAAAAAAATGTTACCCCTATGCTCGCCGCCAACGGTGATTTTCCGATGGACAAAACCGCGATGTTGAAGCCGGATCCAGATCGAAAGCTGAGCTCGACGAGACGAGAGCTGTGTCGCGGATTTCTGCATTGGCTTAGAACAGCACATACGAAACCGAACATCGAATCGGTTTGGAATTTTGTCAACAGTCCGCTCAAGTCCAACCAATTTATTGGTAATGGGCGTTACAAGCCGGTGATGGCAATCGTCTTGAACGACGGCTCCATATTCAGTGAAAGCCTGACCGAAAATCCGTTTTCCAATCAAACAGTTTACGACGGACAGGAATATGTTCTTGCCTTCGACTCGCTAATCGCTGACAGCAAAACATGGACCGTTACGGCTCGCGATTTATCTGCTAAGCTGGGCACCATTTCCGGTGGCAAGCACGGAGGTCAACCCATGCCACCGGCCCAGAGTTGGACTAAGATCGCAGAACATACCCCGTTGAAGCAAGTTATTGCCACCTACGAGTCGCGATGTGGTATCGACAATGATATCAATAGGCTGCGCAGCGCTTATGTACCAGGTAGGCTGGCCTTTGAGTTTCAAATCGCGGCGCCCAAAGCTCTTAACTAAAGGTCGGAAATGCTCATGAGAATGTCGAGAAAAACACGCAACACCAAAGCCAGCATGACAGCCGAATTCGGCGTGGTGCTGGCATTGCTCAGTATGATCGCACTTCTTGGCGTCAACATCATCATGTCCGGCATGTCGGCACTCTATGTCTATCTAGTCACTTACGATACATCAAACAAAGTCGCCAAAGCCACCGGTCGGGCGGAAGCAACCAGGCTGGTCGACGATGCCGGTAAAAGACTGAAAAATGAGCCACTTTCCAAGTTTTTTCATGCCGGCACGGACTTTGAGGGCGGTGGAGTTTCGGTGTCATATAGACAGGTTAAGCCGCCAACATCCACACTAAGTACGAAAATGCAGGATTATGACGAGATTGGTCTCATTTTCAGCCTGGTCAGAACAAAAGCTCGCATAGAGCCGCCCCTTAACCTGTCCGGATTGGCCTTTGCGGCGAAGATTCCGTTCGTTACCACGGAAGCGCGGCTGACATACAACGTTGAGTCGGTTTCCGAGCATCCGGAATGCTTTAAATAAATACTTGACAGAGCACCTGTATTAAATTTAGATGTGAAGAATGCAGCAGGAAAGGGAATGAAAGAGTATGTCTTGTCCCTAGAAAGTTATTATTCACAATTTTCGGTCGCTCATGACAGCCAACAACTCCAACCAGCAGCCTGATGGCGCACCGACAATCTGTCCGGAGTGCGGGAAGGTGCAACGCGAGATCAGAGAAGGTTCTCTGACTAGCTGGATCTTTCTGGAGAGCCGCTGTCAGTGCGCAATCATCGGGACGCAACCGGAGCAGCCTTCGCCGTCTAACGCTAATCCAACTCCGCCACCGACTGGTGGCGCACCGAATTCGATACCATTCTCCCTGCCGCACAACGCCGCACCACCGGCAGCACCTTCGTCGCCCAACAGCGCCGGCGCCTGGCCAAAACCTACTCTTGAGAAGCCTCTACCTCAGCGCCCGATGCCCGCCGGACCGATTGCGGCTATTGCCCCGAGCAATCCGGCACCGCCGGCGATGGCATCATCCACTCCCACTCAAGCCGCCCCCTCAGCCGGACCACAGGCCGCCGCACCAGTACAGTACGACCTCGTGCCTCCATCACCGCAGGGCGCGGCACAGCTGCTGCTAGCGGTAGGCGCGGCATCAGACTCTCCCAACAACGCCGCGGTCAAACAACCCGAGCCCGTGCAACAAAAGGGAGGTTGGCCGTCCCCCGCCAGATCACCGGAAGCATTGCGTCCTGCGCCACAGCCTTGCGCTTCGTCCGCGCCATTGATGGAAGCGCCAACCGCTCCCAGGCAGTCGGAGCACAGCCATCCGCCCAGCCCGCAAGTTGCCGATGACTCGCCGAATAAGTATTCAGCTCCACCACCTGCTCCCGTTCGACCCGCACCAGCGATGCCGTCCGCGCCGGTGATGGACGCGCCAACCGCTCCCAGGCAGTCGGAGCGCAGCCAAGTGCCCAGCCCGCAAGTTGCTTACGATTCTCGGACGGAGTATGGAGCTCCTCATTCTAGTGCGCCTCCAGTTCGATCCGCACCACCGATGCCGCCCACGCCGCCACCGCTTCCGGTCATGCAAGATCCGTTCAGATCCTCTGTTGCTGCGATGCCTCCTGGAAATGGACAGCACCAGCTCCACCCGGCAGCTCCACGAAGGGCCGACGATGCGCTGGACCTGGTCGACAAGGTTATAGGCCGCCACTACAAGATACTCGAGCTTATCGGACAGGGTGGGATGAGTCGAGTTTATCGAGCCAGCCATCTACTTCTCAACCGAACGGTCGCTGTAAAATACATCAATCCAAAGTTCGTTCATGACCACAAATCAGTGCAACGCTTCCAGCAGGAAGCAAAAGCAGCAGCAGCGTTGAAACATCCCAACATTTGTGCGGTCAACGAATTCGGGATGGACGAAGAGGGTAGACCCTTTCTCGTCATGGATTTCGTCGACGGAATCTCGCTTTCAGACGTTTTGAAAAGGCAAAGCCCTCTCAATCCCGAGCATGCTCTTACGATCATCGAGCAAGTTTGTCAGGCGCTTGTTCATGCGCATGGATACGGAGTCGTCCATCGCGACATCAAACCGGGAAATATTGTTTTGACCAGGAATATAGAAGGCAAGGAGATTGTCAAGCTCGTTGACTTCGGACTGGCAAAGCTTACAGACCCGGAGGACGAAAAGCGCCAAAATTTGACCAAGACCGGCGAAGTCCTTGGCACGCCGTATTACATGAGTCCAGAGCAGTGCATAGGAAGAAAGGTCGATGTTCGGTCGGACCTGTATTCCGTAGGTTGTGTTCTTTTCGAGCTGTTGACCGGCCGGCCGCCGTTCCAGAGCGACAATACCATAATGACGCTCATGGCTCATGTCAATGAAGCACCGCCGGCGCTATCAGAAGGATTGCACTCACAGCTACTGAGCCGCATTGTGGAGCGCTGTTTGAGGAAAGATCCCGATCAACGATTTCAGACCAGCTCTGAGCTGTTGAGGGAGATTAGCAAGGCGCAGACCATCGCCGACGGCAGCTCCAGGGACCACGACCAGCATTCCGACTCGCCGGACATAATCGGCAACCGCTATCAAATTCTCGACATAATCGGTCAGGGCGGCATGGGGACGGTGTTGAAGGCCCGGCACCTGGCGCTGAGCAAGCTGGTGGCGATCAAGGTTCTCAATCCCGGTCGCAACTTTGACGATCAGAGCAAAAAGAGGTTCGAACAGGAAGCCCAAGCCGGCAGCAAACTCTCGCATCCGAATCTGGTCGCAGTCTTCGATTATGGATTCACAGCCAAACGCGAGCCATACTTGGTCATGGAATATATCGATGGCGAGAGCCTCGAGAAGATTTTGGCACGCGCCGGACACCTCGACCTCGATCAGTTCGTCGAAGTATTCATTCAGTAATGTAAGGGTCTCTATTAGATACATTAAAAAGGGATCGTTCACAGGGAC
>CAZISK010000617.1:0-5433 GCA_964541355.1 uncultured Candidatus Obscuribacterales bacterium | reverse complement strand
ACCGCTAGAGAATATATACCAGTGTCTTCAACGCTTCGATCGCGTCTGAAATACTCTCTTAGCCAGGGTCGAGATCGAGCTCATCTTCTACGATACACAATCGGAGCAGTTTCAACATGATGTTTTGAATCGATGGATCAGAAACCGGCATCAGCCTTTGTGGGTGCGGCAAGTGGACGATTGGCGAAAAGTAGAATTGCCCGCATGAATTTACGCGAGAGACCAAACCGTACGCGTGATTCTATGCTATGGTTTGTGAAACTGTTACTTATTAGATCAGACAATGTGTTTTAACTGACTTAATGGAAACCGTCGACTCTACTCGCTCAAGTTTTGGATATATGGATCTCCGTTGAAGTTCAATCGAGGGTGCTCATGAACGTTCGCGACAGAAAAAGACTACTCACGGCGCTTACTATTTTTCTCGCCATTGGATGTACTTGCCTTCCGGTCATCGCCGATCACGCTCAGTGGCGAAAGCTGATGGATGAAGGTGCCTCGGCGCTCAAGACCGGCAATTTCCCGAATGCCGTCGAGAGTCTCAACAATGCGCTAAAGGAAAGTGTTAGTGACGAAGATCGTGCCACTACCCTTAATGACCTTGGTCTTGTATACGATGCGATGAAATCGCGTGAACAAGCGCAAAAGTATTATTCTGAATCGATTGCACTGAAGCGCAAGGTAGCAGGCAATGACAGTTATCTACTGGTTTCTACCCTCAACAACCTGGCTTCCTCTTACCTCGCGGAAAGACGATACGATGATGCGATTAAGGTCATCGTTGAAGTGAATGCGCTTGTCGAAAAGACCAAGGGCAATATGGACCCAGCTCTGTCTGTTAGTCTCAACAGATTGGCGGGGGCTTACCAGGCTACTAAGAGATACAAGGAAGCTGCCGACACACTGACGAAGTCCCTCGCAATCGCCAAGAAGAGTTTCGGCGATCAGAGCCCAGCGGTTGCTGTGATTCAGAACAACCTGGCACTGGCTAAGCGCTTTCTAGGCGATGCCACTGAGGCTGACAGGCTCTATAGAGAAAGTTTGAACATTCGTGAGAAGGCCCTTGGTGGTGAGAGTCTGGAAGTCGCGAGTAATCTCAACACAATGGCTCTAAACTATCGTGAACAGGGTAAGTTCGAAGAGGCGGAGCCGCTATTGAGACGCTCACTCGACATTGTTAAACAGGCACCATCTGCGACACCGCAGCAAAAAGTAGCGGCTCTGAAGAATTTAGCTCTTTTATATCGAGAGTTGGGCACCAGTGACAAGGCAAAACCACTTTACGAGGAAGCGCTCTCGTTGCAGGAATCAGGATTTGGCGATTACGACGCCACATTAATTGATACCTTGAGCGACATGGGACAGATGTATCAGGAATTGAGCGAATACTCCAGTGCCAAGAAGGTTTATGAAAGGGCCCTGGCGATATGCGACAAGGTAGGCATAAGCGCCGGGGTGATGCGGCTAAAGGTTCTCGATCGACTGGAAGATACCTATCGCCAGATGGACGATATCGACGCTGCTATTAAATTGAACGACCAGATTCGCGGCAGTATCGAGAACACAACAGAAAGAACCGATAATAAAATGCTTGCGAAGAAATTAAATGACATGGCTATGCTGTACAAGCAACAAGGAAGTCTTGAGAAAGCTGAATCCTTTCTGAGACAAGCCGTGACGGTTGAGGAAAAGAGCGGCGAAGAAGCTACGTCCGAATCCGGGCTCTACCTTAACAACCTGGCAAAGATCTACGAACAGCTTGGAAAACTTGAGGAGGCCAAGAAGTTGTACCAGACGGTTATCGAGATTCGGACAAAACAGGACGGAGCCGAATCTACGGAGGTGGCAGCAGCCATGAGGCATTACGCTTCTGTTCTGCGGGCCATGAAGCAGCCTATGGAAGCTGACCTCGTGGAAAAGAAAGCTGAGAAGATAGAAGAATCCGCTGGTGAATAGTTGTCGGACTGTCGGTGAAAAAGTGGCAAAAGAAGGAGACATAGAATGGACCCCTATGACTGCGTTCCTGGTGGCGCACCCCGGCCTCGCTGTCGACTTTTCTCTATGCGCCGATTACTAAGAATCGGGGCGTTAACTCTTGCGTTTGCTGTTTCGTTCGATCTTGCCGCCTGGGCGGCGGAGGAGACAACAACCACTTCAACTTCCGCTACTACATCATCAACCAATGTGGGACCATCGTTTAGTGGTAACGTTTCATGGTATGGCGCACAATTCCACGGCAGAAAAACTGCATCCGGTGAGATTTTCGACATGAAAAAGTTCACGGCGGCTCACAAAAAGCTACCATTCGGCACGAAAATCTTGATTGAAAATCCGCGCACTGGTAAGAGCGTCCTGGTAAAGGTTAACGACAGAGGTCCGTATGCAAAAGGGCGCGTTCTGGACCTGTCTCGCGGCGCTGCTGAAAAGCTTGGTATCCTCCTTGGTGGCGTGGCTTTCGTCGACTGCACTATTCTAGGAAAGGGCGGTACTGGTTCAAGCTCTACGAATAAAGATGTGATTAATTACCTGCCGGAAGAGCATTTTCTATTTCTGGCGATAAGCGCTGAGGACCAGAATGCCTCCTGTGAGGAAGTCTGCGAGGACAGCGATACGAGCCTCGAAGCGGGCTCAACTATGATCTCATTCGTTGATTAGGTGTGGCAGTGTTCAGAAATCTGGTGTTGAATAAAGCAAAGTACGCGAATATCGATTCCTCGGAGTTGAGAAAACTGTTGAATCAAAAAGGCCTGTCTGCGATGCCCTGGGAAGACGCCGCCGGTACCATATATAGTGAGCACTGGCACAATGAAGACGAGATTATAGTCGTCTTGGATGGTTCGATGAAGTTCATCATTCAGGGCGCAGAGTATCTTGTGGAAGCCGGGGATGAGCTCGTGTTGCCTGCGGGGACGCGGCACGAAGCTGTCAACACTGGACGCAGTCGTGTTCGATACTTGATTTGCTCATAGAGTCGGCAACAACAAACTTCTTCTAACGCAGCGGTTTAAGACTGCCAGTCATACTCACGAACAACAGGTCGTTCTTAAACGACGCCGTTCCTTGAAATTCGTACACGGGTCCACGGACATCGATAACTCGAAAAGTATTTACCGGCGGACCATTGCAAACCTGTTCCGTTAAGGTGCTTGCTCCCGGAATTTCCGGTCTTACATTTGCAACTAGAGAATTGTGCGGTCTGTTCAGCTCTACCCGAGGCTCCCGTAAAAGCATAGATCTTTCTATTTCTATGATCATAGAATTCTCCATCTCTGTACAATAGAATGCCATCCACTTTCGAAAATATTGTGAAAGTCAAAGCTGAAAGCCCGGTTTTCTCGTTGCCGAATCGAGGCGCTACCAGAGTTGTTGTCCAATATTAGTCAGCAATTGTGGCAAACTTGATTCAACAAGGTTGATAATGAAAATGCGGTGCTATCATGCCAGGTCATCCTTAGCTGAGAGATGCACGCCATGGGCGCCCAGCAACTTCCGGACTTCAATGTGATCTTTCTACGCACCGACGTCGCTCCGGTCGCGCACCGCAACAGAGTTCCGAGAATCACGACGACTAGTCCCGAAATGCTCGAACCTCGTATAATGATGGCTTCAATATTGGCCCCGTGCAAGGTTTCGCAGGCAGAAAATTTCATGGCACGGTAGATAAGCAGCGATGTACCAAGGACGATCCTTCGAAAAGCGTTTCTGCTAACCGTGTTTAGGGTAATATAGTGGCAGGAGATGGGCGGAATTATTGCGCTGATAATGGGTGTGAGATGAGAAGCAAAGTTTTTCCAACGATTCTTGCGACAGTCTTGGGGGTGTTGATGACGGCTTGTGGTCCGGGTCCAGGCGATCCAGATGCACCACCGCTAGCTAATCCGGGCGATAGCCCTGATTTCCGGGCGTCGCGGATCGTGACGATGATTCAGCGTGAGGGACTGAAGAGCCCGAACACGATAATTACGATAAAGCAGAATGTACAGACTTTTCCAGGGCACAACGTCACCAGTGGGCAAGTTATCAACTCTCTAAAGTTCGAGTTCTCGAAATTGAACGGTGAGTATGAGTTTACGACACATCATACTGCCATCCTGGACGGCAACTTCGAGATCAAGTCGATCAGGACCAATGAGACCGTAGTGGTAGAGGTGGACCCGGAATCCGACACCCACAGTGCGCCGATAAAGACTACTTATCGCCGGTTCTAACTGTTTCGTGCCGCCGAAAACGACTTCACTAGCGGACCGTAGAACTCGTCTACAACGCGTTCCTAAAACCCACAGCGCGGCGATAAAGACCTAGTTCTAACTATTTCGTCCTGCTGAAATCGACTTGAAGATTCTCACTAGCGGACCGTAGAGCTCGTCTACGACGCGTTACTAAAGAACGCGATAGAGATTACTTATCGCCGGGTCTAGCTATTTCTTACCGCCGAAAATCGACTTGAATATCTTCGCTACCGGATCGTAGAACTCGTCTACAACTCGTTCCTTAAGCGGGATGATGGCGTTATCGGTGATGTGAATATCTTCGGGGCAAACCTCGGTGCAGCATTTTGTGATGTTGCAGAAGCCGATGTGACCTTCATCTTTGAGATACTTCATACGGTTGGCCGTGTCTTTAGGGTGCATCTCGAGACCAGCGGTGCGCACCAGAAAACGCGGACCCATGAAGGCGTCCTTGCGGTCATGATCTCTCAACACGTGACAGACATCCTGACACAGGAAACATTCTATACATTTACGAAACTCCTGGACACGGTCGATATCTTCCTGGTAAATGATCCACTCTTTGTCATCTTGAGGCGGGGTGAAGCCCTTAATCTTCTTGTTGACCTCGTAGTTCCATGACACATCGGTCACCAGGTCTTTGATGATTGGGAAAGTCTTGACAGGTTGCACCTGAATTTCTTCGCCATCTTCGAAGCGATCCATCCGGGTCTTGCACATCAGGCTCGGCTTACCGTTAACCTCAGCGCTGCAGGAACCGCATTTTGCAGCCTTGCAGTTCCATCTGACAGCGAGATCAGGAGCATCCTTGGCCTGTATGTAGTGGATGGCGTCGAGAACGACCATGCCTTCTTCTACAGGCACTTCATATTTTCTGTAATCCCCGCCGTTTTTGTCGCCGCGGAATACATTCAACGTCGCCTTACGCATGGGCCTTCTCCTTCTCCTCAATAAAAAGCTCTTTCAAATCGTCCGGCATTACCGGCAGTGGCGTATGCTCCAGCTTCATTTCATCGCCCTGTTTATAAACGGATGTATTGACGCTGCTCCACTTGCCGTCCTTGTCGGTATCCGGGAAGTCGAGCCGGCTGTGGGCGCCTCTGCTCTCGGGACGTGACAGCGCGCTTCGAGCGATCGCTTCAGCAGCGACCATCATGTTTTTCAGATCTCGACAGAGGTGCCAACCTGGATTGTAAGCTTTGCC
>CAZISK010000616.1:0-5437 GCA_964541355.1 uncultured Candidatus Obscuribacterales bacterium | reverse complement strand
GTACGGCTCTGAGTCCGACTGAATACCGACGCGCCTCGAATTCGCTTTCCGCCTCGCCTTCCTCCAGTCGTGAAGCATACCTGCGTTCTTTTGAGGAAGCCGGTACGTCTCTTGACCTTGGTGCGCAGTTGACCGAGCAGGTCGGCTGGTCGACCGCGCCGGAGCAAACTCGTGAAATTCTTAGACTATATGCATCCGGCCTGATCAAAGGTGAGCTTTCCGAATCGCAAATTGGTCAGTATCAAAAATGGCTCAGAGAAGCCGTCGATGGGGTTATCGCCGGCAAGAAATCGCTTGCCGAGTTTGCATCCGAGGCTGCGATTACAGCGATCGCAGTGGGCGCTGCTGCATTTTCAGGCGGCAACAGCTTATATGTTCTTCTTGCTGTCACCGCCAGTAGTGCTGCTGTAAAGGTAGCTACTCATGCTGCTATCGAAGGCTCCGACTTCGATTCTCGTCTGGACAACCAGGGTAAGCTCGCCTTCAGAGGCGCCCTAAGTGGTGCTCTTAACTGTCTTGGTCCCGAAGAGTTGGGCAACCTGCTCTCCCTTGGCGAAAGGGCCGGGCAGAAGGCTGCTTCGCTCGCCAGCCGAGAGCTTATCGAGCGTGGCTTCCGAACTGTCAGTCAGGAGGAGTTACGAAACGGTCTGGTCAAGCTCGTTAGACAGGGTATTCAGCATGGCGACAAGGAGATATCGCAGGACGGTTTGCAATTTCTGGCGCGTGAACTGCTCGGACAAGCAAGTACCGACCAACTCCTGTCTGAAGTAACCGATGTTTTGCGTAAGCAGGTGCAAAGCGCCGTTGCTGACGAGGCACGTAGTGAATTCACTCGGATTATAACTCCATATCTATTGACTATGGGATCCGGCGCAGCGGCTGGATTTGCCGGCAGCTTCAGCGAGGCGATTCTCGAGGGCGAAAGTTTCGATCAGGCATTGATCAAGGGGTTGCTGGCCGCTCCAGTAAGCGCCACTATGGCTGGTGCTGCACATGTGGGCTTCTCCGCTGGCGCAGCAGCATTTAACAAGATCAAAGGTTTCGACGGCAAACCCGCCCGACACGCGTCCGGGCATGATTCGCCGCCCGTTAAATCAGTTGAATTTCTGGGTGAGGAGCTGCCCCGCCCTGCGCGCGATCTGGGCTCGCCGATTGTAGTCCTGACCGGCGATGTCGATAGACGGGTAATTGAGCGCGACGTAGTTTTACAAGAGCGTGCTCGGGTCTCGGTGTCCGGACAGTGCAAAGTGGAAGCGCGCGACACATCGGTCGTTGTCGTGCCGCGCACAGTCTCTGCTGTCGGCGAGGGACCTGAGATCCGTCTGAGCAACAGTGCAATAGCAAAAGTCGAAGCCAAGTCAAAACTGACGCTCGAGGGCGAGCATACGATAGCCAGCATCAACGATACGAAAGACGTCACCGTTACCAATAAAGGAGGACATGTCTACGTATCCGGATCGGAGGTGCGGTTAAGAGGGTTCGGCAACATCACTATTGATGGCGACAGCAAAGTAGAGATCGCAGTTCCAAAAGGTCAGAGCCTGACTGTCAGGATAGGCGACGGTCGACCCGAGGTCATATTGTCTGCGAACAGCAAGGGAAGGGTCTACTTCGAGACTGACGATCTGACGAAGATTCCGGAAGACCTAAAACAGCGTGCCAATGTTGCCATACGATTGACAGAAGCCGAAGGCAGGATAACGCGATATGGTGATTTGGAGTTACCAAACTCGCCCGAGGAACATCTTGTTCAGCTTACAGGAAAGCTCAAATATGTAAAAACGCAACACTGGCCTGACTATGAGATGAAGAAGCGGTTCGAAGCGATGCCGATTGATCAACTCGAGGCTTACTTGAAGCGGAAGAAGATCGACAGCGCAGACGCACTCCGAAAAGAGGCGTTCGATAAGGTATTTGGTGGAAGAAAGATGCTTGTCTATGCAGTCGAAGGGCGGAGTGATTTGCAAGTCTGCGTGCCGGATTCGAAGACTCAACTACATGAAGAGATCCGTGTGCTTCGAATGCGAAAGCAGGCTACGGATCCAGCAATAAGAGTTTATGCCCAAGATGTTCTCAACCAAGCAAAGTTTAAGAATGAGATCTTGCCGGAAGATGTTTTAAGCTTGCTTGACGAACTTCCGGATAGGGGCGCAGTGGTCAAACAAATAGTGATTGAAGATAAGCCCAATCCGGACGATCTCTGGTTCTCATACAAGTTTAAAGACAAGCATCGAAAACCGTTCGAGTCCGCAGCTACCGCAGATGGATTCAACGGAATCATTACAATCTATCCTCGAACCGGACAGTATAAAGATTCTCTCGACGAGGTGATTAAGCATGAGTGGTCTCATTTGCTCGAGAAGTTTATCTCACCCGCGCACATCTATGACTATGCATTGAGAATCGAAAAGAGCACCGCAGCCAAGCCTTATCACTTCAGAGCTTATGCCTCGTACACGAATTCCGAAGATTGGGCCGTGCACATGGGTGAAGTAATGTTGAACAGGGACAGCTCGTTCTTTCATGCTGCTGTTGATGCTGCGAAAGGCAATCCATCGAGCTACAAGATGCTCTTGATTGCCGATGCTCTCGACAGAGCGCTAGATTCAAATCAAAGCAAAATCAGAATGCTCGGTGAAAAAGAGCTGCGCAACAGAATCGAACATGTGCGACAGGAGCTGTATGCAGGCGCTCGCAGCGGCATTATGGATGCAGTTCTCCAGTCACGGGCTGAACAGGACTGGTATCTCTTTGGATCGGCATTAAATCTAGCAGCCGTGATGGGACGGGGCGATCCCACAGTCATTCAAAGCATGCTTTTACTTGCAGAGGGGGCGACTCTGTATAACGAAGCCTGGCTGGTCATGGATTCCTTGAGGGACGTCTTTGGTGGCGAGGTGCCACCACGGACTCTTACTCAATTAATGAGGACTGACGGCCCTATTAGTATTTTGGCAATGGACAAGATTGTGACAGGTACAGACGCGGTTGCTACCGCGGAGGTTCGCAAACTGATTCATAATGGCGAAATCGCCAATCTCTGGAAGGCGAATAAGAAGGACAATGGATATCTGGACATCATATTCAGGGCAATCGACGGGCTGGATGTTCATCTTCCAGGAAAGACTCCGGAGGCTCTCCTCTTAGAGCAACGGAATCTGGTCGAGACCGTCTTGAAACAGTTGGCGGATTGCCCCGAGCTGCGTAGTCGGCTGCTTGTTTCTCTGGCCAACGATGGGAAGACGCCACTGTGCATAGTGGCGCTCGAGCATCTCCTCAAGTATCCGGCTGACCGCGAATGTTTGCCATACCTGAGAAGGATTGACGGTATGACGGATCATGTCTTGAACAATCTCAATCCGGATCACCCTGCAGCCAATGGAGTGCAACGACTGATTGCGGAGTTAGAGAGGACCGGTAAATCGAAGTGAGATTGATATTTGCACTACTTCCCAGGACCAAGTCTGGGAAATTTGGCTCGCAAAGCACGTGCTTCCTGAAGCCGGCCGGCTTTCTCGAGATAAGTCACATATTGCTGCACACAGCCTATAGTTCTATCACCGTTTTTACCATACAAGGCGACATGTACATCAGTCGCTTCTTTGGCGCGTTTTTCGATTACCGGCTTGTTGTTTTCATTTATCGCCTTGGCTAAGAGGCTATTTAAGGCGGCTGCCTCCGCCGAGTTCCCTACAAATCCGCTTTCCGTTAGAATTTTGTCGCAAAAGGCACCGACCTCTTTGGCGCGTCCAGACTGCCGAAAACAGTACGCTACCGTGTTGATAGCGTGATAAGGGTCGAGATTCATGCGAACATGCATTTTGTAGCTGGCTTTGGCAAGCGGGACAGCCTCCTCAAACCTATGTTGGTAAAGTAGCGACCAACACAAGTAATGTAGTGCGCTTGCATACGATTCATTGCGATGTCCGGCAAGCAGGACCAGCCATTTCTTCGCCGCAGCCTCTGCCTTGATGGGCTCTTTCTCCACATAGTAAATAGCGCATACTCGGTAGACATCGAGCTCGGCATCTCTATTTTTTTCTTCGACCGCGCGTTTGAGTGTGGCTGCCACAAGTCGATCGATCTCCTGCGTTTTTCCTACAAAGCCGTAGCAATTTACTAGAGTGTCGATGCTGTATGGAATTTTGAACCGTTGCTTCAGACGGAGCGCTTCCTCTGCCAGCGGTACGGCCGCTTTATAGTTTTTTTGATATAGGTTAGACCAGCACAGATAATGCGTGGCCTCTGCCCAATCGAGGCATTGATGATCTTTGACACTGTCGAGCCATTGGTGGCAATATCTCTCGGCCACTTTGGCATCCTCATGGATCCAGAGGTTAGTGAGCGCTTGCATTGTGGTGATAACTTCGGATTTCTTGCCCAACTGCTGATAAATATTTGCGGTCTCCTCGAGGCATTTCGTCGCTTCGCTGAAGTGTCGCTGAGAATCTTCCAATTTAGCCATTCTCGCTAGCACAGCCGCTACTCTATCGGGCGATGCTGCTCTTGCCAGATTAAGTAATTTCGTCAAGTATGGTTTTGCCAGATCATATCTATTCTTCTCCATCAACTGATCTGCAATCGATACCGCGGGCGACCACATCCAATTGAAGTTGCGATCCGGTAAATCATCCAGAAATTGTGACATCAGCGCCTGCGCCTCGTTCCATTTTCCTAAATGGATATCGCAGGAGGTCACCATGCGCAGTGCTTCAAAATAATCGGCTGTCTTTTTGTCTTGTTTTGTACTTTCGGTTTGTAACCTCAAAGCCTCCAGGGCATGTGGTTCTGCTTTAACGTAGGCACGCTCGTACGCGTATGTATTCGCGATGTCTCGATGCAGTTTGGCGATGGCGACATCGGATGAGCTCAGGGTCGAGCGCAAAATCTCCATTTCTTGGTCGTACCAGTGCCTGGCATTTTGCACGTCGGGCGGCGAAGCATTCTCATACCATTTGCCTACGACATGGAAGGTGCCGGCCCGACGAAGATCATTTTTCTTGAATTTTTCCGATTCAGTGAGAGCCGACTGGAGAAAGCGAAATTGCAAGGTACGATCGCTATTGGCTTCGGCACTCTTCGCGTGCATCATGGCATCGTGCCATTCGGTGCTTTGTGCCCAGGACGTAGAGGCGAGGGCAACCATGGTACCAATTGCAATGACGAGTGAAGAAGGCAGACTAGCTGTTATCCTGGAAAACTTGGAGCGAGTTTCTTGAGCGATCATATCGTCATTCGTGAGCTCGAGCGAGGTCGCCAGAATCGTGCGCCAGGTTGATGGTAAACCAGAACGTACTCCCCTGTCCTTCTGTACTTGTAACACCGATCGCGCCGCCGTGCAATTCCACAATCGATTTGCATATCGCCAGACCCAGTCCGCTGCCGCTGCCTCTTCGCCCATCTTGAGTGCTGACCTGCTGGAATCGTTCGAAGATTC
>CAZISK010000615.1:0-5438 GCA_964541355.1 uncultured Candidatus Obscuribacterales bacterium | reverse complement strand
TGGGGACAGTGGCAAGTCGAAAGACAAAGTTACGGATGCAAAACCAGCCAAGCTACAAGGAGAAGAGCTTGATCGCGTAAATCGACTGCAAGATTTTCTGTTCAAGCTGGCACCAGATTTTCTTTCTGGCACCCTTGATGACAAGTCCATTGCGGAGACGCAAGCAGCGGTCAAGAGAGAGCGAGACGCCGGTATTTTCGGACCGAATACTCAGGCTTTGTATCGAGATTACATTCAATTTCAGAATGACTACATTCCTGCGACTGTCTCTGCACTAGCAAGCTTCAAAGTAGAGCTGCCTCCGAATTGTCCAATCGGAATTCCGAAGGACAAGTTCGGAAGAGTGATGGCGCCGGACCTATTCATGGCCTCGGTATCCGCAGGAGTATTGAAGGCGAATCTCGGTCTCGACCACAGGAAGATACCCACGGAAGATGACCTGGACAAGCTGGACAATATTGATCATTGGCTGGTTCAGTCATACGCGCGACTGGAGCAATCGCGAGGCAAAAGCGAAGAGGTGTTGCTGAAAAATCTCATAAAGGAAAACGGTTTGCCCAACAAGTGGTTGAGGCAACCGGGCGATGACAGTGCGGAATGGCGTAAGTCGGCGCGAAGTATGATCAACCTGGCAGTGGTGAGTCGAAACTATATCGAGGCGATGCAAAGTCTCTACAGGGCGTCGAGAAGTCTGGATTTCCCACTCTCGCTGCCCCCTGGTACTGCGCTCGAGGTAACGTATAAAGGCAAGGAATACCAGATAACGGACCAAGTTCTCAAAGACCCTAGGAATCTAGAAGCTTTTCGTTTAGGTCAGATCAAGACGATCAAATTGGATTTACCAGAAGATCTTCGCCAGGAGCATCCTTCGAATAAAGCTAAAATAGAGAGTCTGCGGCAGTGGCTCCGTGACAATCATCAACGAATAGATCAAGCACAGTCCGCGTATATAGCAGCAAAAATCAAACCCGATGGCATTCTCATGTACGGTGATGTGGAACTGTCGCGCAAGAGTAAGGTCAAGTTAGATGCGCAGGGAAGGTTCGCCGGATTAGCCGATGGTGCGACAGGAACACACGATCAGAAAGTGGCGAATTTGATTGGTTGCGATTTTCGCGTGGAACTTATAAGGGAAGGAAAGGATGCTGGCAAGTATAAAGTGACCCAGACCATCCAGGCTTGGAATGCCCCACTTTTTGCGTATCTCAATGCCCGTTTTTTGGGTTGCAAGAAAGTTGGGCTGCCGATGGATTCGGGTGAAGGTGTCGTATATCAACCCCAAGACTTTGTGCCGGTGAGGGCCGGGGATCGGATACAACTTGTGAAGGCGAAGGATTTGCAACGATTCAAGGATATGCAGAGACTCAATTATTATGGGGAAAAAACTGTACTCGGGGTGGTGGACGCGTCTCTATTTGCCGTTGGGGCGGGAGAGGCCGTTGCGGTAACAAAGGCTGTTCGGATAGGTGCCAGTGCGACGAATGCTGGTTTGAGATTGACGGCACGAGAGGCATTCCGAGAAGGTTCCAAAGCGACTCTGCGAGTCTCAATCGCCGGTTCCGGCGTATTTAACAACGCCGAGGCAAAGCAGTCTGCCGCAGGAAGAACATTGCTCGCCGGTCGAAATATCTATTTCTTAGCTGATACCGCAGGTGGAGGCGCGTCTATTGTGCGAGGTTTGGTCGGACGTGCAAGAGGTCTTGAGACCCCGCTCACGTCAGCCGGAAGAGTCCACACCCTTATTCATGGTTCAAAACCATTCTCAGGTGGAGAGGCGATTAAAGGCATGCCATGGGTGAGACATATACACAGCGGTGCGGAATGGGGTTTCAAAGTAACTGAAGCTCCGATGGCATTAGGTGTTGCCGGGGAGTTGAAGCACGAACTACGCAGGCTATCAGGACGGCTGGGAAGGTCGAACCCGCTGGAGGATGCACGTCGTCAATTGACGGATGGTGTCGGTCGTCTGGTGCTGGCTCCTTGTTCGTTCGATATGGAGAAGGAGCCGCATCTGCGTGGAGCACTGAGCGTTATCGATGGCTATTCCAGCACCCTGCGCGAAGGAAGGAGCCCAGCAGTCGATGCAAAAGTAAAAAACATTTTTGACACTACGAAAAGAATTCTGGAAGGAAAGGAAAAACCAGGGGAAAGAAAAGCATTTGTAGACCAGCTATCTGCATCACTTGTCTTCAGCCCAGAGCAAGTAGGCGAACTTGAAAGAGCTCATCCTGACTCCAAGTCAGACAAAGACTTTCGCCTTACTCGACAGCAACTAATGGACCTGATGGATCAACGAAAGCATCGTTCCTTTCCCCCGGAAGTTCAAGCTCTAGCAAAGCGATTTCTAGAAAAGATGGACAAGGACGTGCAAGCAGCAAGCTGTATTGCTCTTTTGTTCATTGGACGAGACAAGAATGGAAAACTGCCTGTGGAGATTGGGCATGCCGCCATATCGCTTCCCGGATACGAAAGAGAGCGTCACGAAAATCACGTCAGCCAAGGGCCCGGCGGAACTCCCTATACCAAAGTTGTTAAAGATACGATTGAGGCGCGCACATTTAAGTTTTCCCTCTCCGCACGCGATCTGGTCGACCGGTTGAGAATCGACTTGGCCTCGGATAATCTTGGTAATCGTGGTATCGCAACCGGTGACCTCCTGGTACGTCTGGGTGGAGCTACTCATCGAGAGTACGGCGGAATCCTTCGCAGCGTCCTCACCAACCCGAATGCCAGTAAGAGCGACAAGATGCGGGCTCTGCTCGATACTAGCGGATCTCGGCTTGGCGGCATTATAGATGGTCTCAGGTATGAGGAGGATGATCGAGCCGACGCGAAAGATGGTAAGGCGTTCGGTCTAACGTCACAAGCTCTAATGAGGACACTTGAGCAAACGGCAAGGGATGATCGAGATCCAGACGTGAAGGCGATGGCAGCCGGACTCTTGTATGCATTGAATGAAAAGAACTTGGATCGCCGAACTCAGCTATTGCGTGGATTTATGAGCATGTGGCAGACGCAGTCGGAGCCGCGTTCACTCAATGAAACTCTACTGCGTGACTTTAATAATAGATGGTGTCAAAACTACGATGATCGAGCACCGTTTGCTCTTCGCATGAGAGCGTTTCTTTTCTCAGAGATGAATACTCCCATTCCGAATCAACCGGACGGCTCCAACGAAGCGCGCCAACGTAGAATCAACGCATCATTACGACTCATTACTCTAACGCCAGTGTCAGACAAAGACACTCAGAAGGCAATCACAATTGCATTGGTAGACTCAGCATCCGGGGGACGATTTGGTCATACGAGAGCCGTTCTTGACGCGATCGTACCCGATCGTTTGGCGCACTTAGACGGCAAAAAGAGTAGAGAGTTGAGAGAGCAATTAGTCGCATTATCGAAAAATCTGCCGGAGAACTTTCAACAAGAACGGGATTTAGTAAGCATTTTATCCAGAGCTGAACTCCTGTTTCGTGGACCTGGAGCCGAATTGCGAAGAGACAGGACGCAGCTGAGACTGAACTTGGAGAAATATCTTGACGAACGAAAGGAGAACACCGGCTACGCTGAATACTACCCAAATCTCCGTGCAGCTTCCATCAACGTGCTCGCTGATATGGGTGCACGAGGGAGTCTCGATCTTATTCGAGCTCGGGCAACGGCTGCGAAAACCGTAAAGACAGCGGACGGTGAAATACCTGCAGGCGAATCGGATGCCCGTGTCAGGCTCCAAGCTGTAGAAGCACTCAAGGTGCTCGAGGCTCCTGCAACATTGAGACAACTGGTAAACCAATTTTTGGAGACAGAGTCTGATTCAACCGTCTCCAGCCGATTACTCGACATTCGATTTCGAGAGTTCCGTCTATATCCTGGCTCTGCTCAGTACTCGAGGGAGTATCAGGACACAGTGAGGAGCCTACTGGGAGTTCTCGACAGCAAGGCATACAGGGATATGGGACTGGATAAATACAAGCCCGAAGATTCACTAAAGGCAAATCCACTCCTTAATCGCGATAAATTCATAGCAGGCGCGCAGAGTGCTGCTAAGTCTGCCAGCGATTCATATTGGTTTAACAGTACCAGAAGCCGCCGAGCCGAAACTACCGCAATTCTCGCGCATAGATCGGAACGTTGGCGAGAGTGGAAACGATTGACCGATCTGGCGATGGGAGCCGATGAAAATGCGCACAAGGCAAAACTCGATTTGATCTACATTATGTTTAACAGCGGCAAGCCGGTAGGCGATGACAGCAATAGAACGATTTCGGGAACCTATGTGCAGACACCCGATACCCCGATCAACTGGAGACTGCTTGCAGCCAAAGCCTTGAAGAAGGCTGCCGGAGACGGCACCGGCGGTAGAGACATCGTTGCCTATGCCTGTGAGCGAGGGCTTACGAGAGAAGCGCATTTGCCTGTCGAAGTGAGAGACGTTTTGATTGAGACTTTACGGGAGTTAGGTAAAACGACAGCAAACGGTCAAGCAGCCCTGCCACTTCATGTGCGTGCCGGAATCGCTGCTAGAGCTTTAAAGACAGAGATCAATCGATTGCCGCAGGAACAGAGTTCAAAACATCAGTTGGATTTGATCCGGCTTCTGGATGAGTATGGTCATCGTGGTGCTATAGCGATCCTTGACGGCATGGGTGATAAGAGTCGATTTCCGCAAGTTAGAACGATGACGAAGAGTCTCATCGAAAAATGGAGGTATTCAGCCGAGCTGGTGTGGGGAGATACCAAAGCAAGTCAAACACTTTCTCCCGAAGCGCGAAACAATCTATTAAAGGACGCGTTCACTGGTAACAAACATGCAGACGACGTTGTGCGCTCCATGTTTGGTGCCTATAAGGGATATTCGATATCCGATGTTAACGATCCCGGTTTGGTGCAGTTGAGACTTGCCCTCAATGACAACAATGAACTGGTTCGACTTGCAGCGGCCCGAATATTGATAGATTCAAAACTGAGCAACAACCACCCTACTAAGATGCGCGCTCTAGCTGCACTGGCGGAACTTTCCTGCAACTCCCAAGTGGATACACTTAAAACTGAGGCAAGCGCGCAATTAGCAAGGCTAAAATTAGACAAGCCGCTTCTCGTTGAAGCCCCTGATGGTAGTAAGAGATTCAAACTACAGACCTCAAATGGAGCAATCTTGCTCCAACCGCTCACTGCTGATGGCAAGTATTCGTCGCGCTGCTGCGTCATTCCGTTGAGACCTTAGCGCATACGGTTACGGTGAACCGTACTAAATGCGAAAACCGTGCTGAGGCATGGGGAGAACTGGGATCTGTTGAAATGCGGGGTTTTTTGTTCAGTCCGAGAGAACATTTTTATCATCCTAGTGCTCGGATATCGGGTTGCCATTGTCCTTTGGGTTGCTCGCAGCTACCCCAAAAACAGTCCAATATCCAAAGCTAATTGGTTTAATAATCGAC
>CAZISK010000614.1:0-5446 GCA_964541355.1 uncultured Candidatus Obscuribacterales bacterium | reverse complement strand
TGCTCTGTTGCACGGACAACGTAGTCTTGAGCGTCTTGATGACCGACTCATGCCGTTTGACGAGTTCGCTCAATTCTTCGTAAGTCAGAGGGGCGGCCGGCTTGTCTGTGTTGGTCATAAGGTCACTATGCTAACGCCTGAGACTAATGTACCCGCCTTACAACCGATGGTGCACATTGATGAGTAAATTGAACCCAAAACCGCCTAAATCACGATTTCAAGCAACGGAATGGCAATGCAAAACGTGCTGCCTTTGCCTTCCTCGCTTTCGACCCAGATTGTGCCTTTATGTTTTTCAACGAGAGTCTTGCATATCGCCAGACCCAGACCTACACCGCGTCTCTTGGTCGCTTTCGGCTGATCGAGCTGGCGATATCGCTCAAAAATGGCGGATTGCATGTGTTTTGGGATGCCGGGACCCTGGTCGCGGACGCGAAGCACTACTCGAGTCCCGTCAATGCCACCAAGCACTGTGACCGTCGAGCCGGGCGGCGAATACTTCACGGCGTTAGCGATAAGATTAACGAGAACCTGAACGATGCGGTCTTCATCGGCATTGAAGACGTCATTGGTCACTTCTTTGTCGAGCGTGACATCGCCGGCCTTGGCAGCTCCCTGGCTCGCGTAGATAGCGCGATCAATGACCGTGTTCGTACTGGTCTGTTGTAGATCCGGTTGGAAGTCCCCGGAATCGATTTTTTCTGCGTCGAGAAGATCATTGACCATCGAGATAAGTAGCTCGGCACTTGACTCTGCCCTGGCAACTGCCCGTTGGCCATTTGGTGACATATCGCCATATGAGCCCTGCTCGCACATTTGCAGGAATAGTCGAATTGACGTGAGCGGTGTGCGCAGATCGTGGCTCACCATCGCCAGGAAGTCTTGCCGAAGCTTCTCCAGTCTGTGGCGCTCGGTAATGTCTTGCACGTGCACCACATCAAGCATGTTGTCGTACATGTTGACATAAATTTCGGCAGGAAATGTCTCGCCGGATTTCTTTCTGGCCAGCGCTTTCTGCCCTTTCGCATTGGGGTCGATCACATTGAGCTCGGGAAACAGCAAGCTCAGGCGCTGACCGACAAGCTCATCCTGTCTGTATTCGAACAGATGGTGGATGAGTTTATTCACCACCTCGATCCGCTGTTGTTTGTTGACGATCAAGAGACCGAGCGGGATACCGTACAGGATTGTCTTCACGCGATCGGTGTAAGTGGCAATCACCGCCGCTTGTTTCTTTACGAGCTCACTGAGCTCGTCGTATGAAAGCTTCGCATTGCCTGAATCGACCATAAACCCGGTTTCGCCTTATAACTGGGCTACTGATGTTTTTCTAGCTCAGAATTAGAACAGTTATAGCAGCTACGGTACGAGAGAGGATCATCTCTTTTACAGGAGAAAGAAATATTTGATATTTGATATGGTATCAATAGTTTTTATCATGATTCAGATGCTTAAAACTGCCGTCGCTGCAGGGTTTTCATATATACACTTTGCACTCTTTGCTTTTGGGGTTGATGGTAACTTCTTTCGGGATGCGCTATCTGGGCTGATCCGTGATGAGTGGTGTAAATACGAACCGGACGGATATTGCTGAGATCACTCAGTGGTTCGTGAAACCAAGCTAATTAAGGCTTTTCCTAAATTCTAAGCCGATCTGAGAGTTTGCTTATTTTTCTTTGTTTTCGATACTGTGGAATTGCATAAACCATTTCAGTAACCGTCGTAAAAGCACACACAGAAGGCACATTCCCAACTCGACAGCATGATACTTCAACCTGGTCAGGTTGAAGTGTGGATGTCGTGTCGGCAAAGTGCGCTCCTGTTGAGGTGTTTGACCGACAGCACGGTCGCGACCGTGTTTTCTCTTTTTTGGGGAGACCCTACGATGACTCGACGACGAAATCGCGGACTGCTCGGCAGTCCGACCCGCGTGTTCTGTCTGTCCTTCTTGCTGGTGGCACTGGCGGTGCCGGGAATCGCCTGCATCCGCGCCGACGACAGCAAGAATCAGAAGCCCACCAACATCGCTGCGGAGTCGCAACCGCAACCGCAGCGGCAGCAACAACAGCGCCAGGCCTCGCCGCAGGACGTGTACCACGTCGCCTGGGACGCCACCCGGCAGATGTTCTACGATACCGGCAAGCTCGCTAAATGGAACGAGCTGGTCCACAAGTACTGCCCCGAGATCAAGAACGATGAGGATGCCGTCAAGTTCGCCAACAAGGCGCTGGAGACGCTGGACGACCCGTTCACAGTACTCCACACGCCCAAGGAGGTGGCCGAACTTGAGGAGCAGAAGACCGGCATCATGGCGGGCATCGGCGTCCAGTGGGTCGGCATCAAGAAGGAGGCGGACGGCAAGACGCCGGTTCTGTCAGCCAACAAGGTGCCTTTCCCGAACTCCGACAAGGACGGCAATCCGGTTATCGGCGGTCTTACCGACGGCGGACCGGCGAAGGAAGCGGGGTTGCAGAAAGGCGACGCCCTTGTCTCTGTCAATGGTACGAAGGTCGCCGGGCTGGATCTCGACCAACTGAAGAAGGCGATGAAGGACAAGGCCGGCACCACCGCCAAGCTGGTCTACCGGCGTGACGGCAAGGATGTCTCGGTCGATATCGTGCGCCGGGAGCTCAAGGTCCCGACGCCCGAGCTGCCCACCAGGCGGTTCGGCGACGGCAAGATTGGTTACATCTTCTTGCCGAGCTTCGTCAGCAACCATACCGTCAAGCAGTTGGAAACAGCGCTCAGCAAGCTCTCGGACTGCGACGCCTACATCCTTGACGAACGGCACAACCTCGGGGGGCAGGTCAACATCTGCGTCCAGACGGCTGGGCTGTTCATGGACAAGGGCGTCGTGACCAAGACGCGGAAGCGTGTTCCTCGAGCCGGCATGGTGTCGACCGAGTTCCGCCTCACCGACAAGGAAGTCGAAATCGTCACGACGATCGAGTCGACGGGCGAGACCCTGCCGCCGGAGAGAATGCCGCGTCCTCGCAATATGACCGGTAAGAAGCCGCTTGTTCTGATTACCGACAACGTCGCCATGTCCGCCTCCGAGATGCTCGCAGGAGCGCTCAAGGACAGCGGCGCGGCGATTCTGGTCGGCGAGAAAACATGGGGTAAGGGCGTCGGTCAGGAGGTCATCCCCCTGCTCAACGGCACCGCTCTCCGTGTCACGAACACTCGATTCTTCACTCCGAACGGCACCTGGCCCGGAGACGGTCACAAGGAGCGACACGGGATCACTCCTCATCACGAGGTCAAGTTGTCCAACCCGGACAAAGTCTTCGGAGATGAGGACGAGCAGTTGAACTTTGCCATCAAGCTGCTCAGCGACAAGCTCGCGGCGAAGTAGGCGTCAGTGATAACTTCAACCTTGCAGCCGGGCGGCCTAGTGCCGCCCGGCTGGCATTGTTTTGGGAGGTAACACTCATGTTGATCAACAGGTTGATGGCAGGCCGATTGAAGTCCCTATGTCGGCGTTCGGTTCTCCAGGATCCAATCGAGCAGTTCCTCGAGGTCTGGACCGACCACGACACGTCGCTCGATGTCTGCTCTGATGTCTTGAAGTGGCTCTGCCGCAGGCTTGACGACCACGGCGAATACCACGAAGCCGAGGTGCTGATCATGGAGGGCGAAGCTCTGCTCGCACGGGAGCGGAACCGTCGGCGAGACTCCGTTCGCGCCATCGCGATCGTCGTGGTCGGCGGTGTCTTGGGCTTCGGGCTCGGGCTCCTTACCGGGGGACGCCGGGCGGCCTGAAGTGGTAGCGGCAAAAGAACTGCAGCGGGGGTGGCAATGGGCTGCCTCTGCTACCGAAGCGTGACCCCGATCTCTTCGAGCGGGGCTGATATGCAAATGGCGATCCTTTGGGTCGACCGCCTGATATGGCATCCACCGTGGCACCGAGTATGGTGCTACGGTGGATGCAGGGCAGCTCCGTCAAGAGTGTTTTCTAGTTCTTTCATCCACCAGAGGATACTGTCATGAAGTGTTTCACAGTCAGGCTCAATGCCTTCCGCAACCGGTTCTACAGCCGGACCGAGCCTGGCATGACGAGGCCGTACGCCGCCTTCAACACGGGGATCTTCACGTACTTCTCCGTCACCGGCTCGGCTCTCGTTGACCCGGCGTTGCTCCAAGACGGCATCAACACGCACGACCAGCGCGCGCGCGATGTCGTCGTGATCTGGAACTGCAGCGTCGAGCCTGCCGGCGAAGGACAGTCAGAGCAGTTCCGGCTCGTCCCGACTAAGGACGGCGAGAACGAGGCGCTGATCGAAGTCGAGTCGGAACTGGCAACGACCATGGACAAGCACTGGCCTGGCTTGCTGGTGGAAGGGCTGCGTGTCTACGACTACTCGTTCGTGGGGCGGCCCCTCGTTCCCGAATGCCGCCATCGGCTCATCCGGCTCAAGGCCGGGGAATCCACGGTGATCACCGTGAGCCAGAAGCCCGGCAGTGTGTTCGGATGCGCGGTCGGCTCCGAGAAGTTGGTCGACTTCCGCATCAGCTTCGACGGCAAGAAGGTCACCGCTACTCGGGAGAATGGGCGTCTCGTCAACGCTGCGTTCCGGGTCCATGAGGTGGTCGCCGACCTCTACGTGGCGCTCATGCTGATGTTCCTGACCGGTATGGTCGGGGGGTTCATCTGCTTGAGCGATCGCAAGTTTCAGCTCGGCGTCATCTTGTGGGCCTTGACGGCCGGCCTCGCCCTGAAGCTTCTCATCACCGGGATGAGGGGCATCTACCACTACATCAACCGACCGGTCCTGGAGGAGTAAGTCCGTAGCCGTCGCCAGATCGGTGACGGACACTGGGGAAGGCGGTAACGGGTGACGCAATTCACACGTTGCCGCCTGCTGCCTGGTGAATATGCTCTCGCGACTCCACGCGCACCATTGCTCTCAAAAACTGGTAGTGCTGTGCATTGCCAGAGACCAGCGACACATCCCGTAAGGGGTCTTGTGTCCTTGGTTTTTCATTCAGAGATACGATAGGTGATAGTATAGGTTTATCAAGAGCCCACAGGTGGGCTCCTTCAGCTGGTCTGCCGATCCTGAATTGCTTCATTGCTACTCCACCTGATGATCCTCGCTTTAAGTCAGCGTTCCAGTACTGTATATGGTGCCCTCCAAGGTTGCAGAGCCAGGAATGAGCAACACAAAGCGAGTCACGTTGAAATTTCCAAGACAAATTAGCTCGTCTTAGGTACGGGATATAGAAAGCTGGGCAAGTAAATGGGGTCTATCTGTCATCGAACGCAACCCTGCAATCAAGAAAAGCACTGTGACACAAATGGTTCTCCTGTTCTCGGGATTTAGCGCGAACTTCTGTTTAGCAAAGGAGGTCCAGATTTGAGTATATGAGTAATTTAGTAGCAGCGAGTTCCACTGATGATAGTACAAATGATCGGTATATAGAGGACGTGACAAGGCAAATTAAG
>CAZISK010000613.1:0-5457 GCA_964541355.1 uncultured Candidatus Obscuribacterales bacterium | reverse complement strand
ACTCTCTGTGCACGAGCTCTGTGCCACACCCCCCCCTTGACATCAACTCCAATATAAATTATAACGAGGTACCTCTCATTTTCTGTAACTTCTTACTACCTGAGTTCCCATGCGTCCTGAGCTCCAACCCGTAGAAACGGGCGAAATTCTCAACAATCCCCGTCTCGAAGCAGCCGGCGTTGACGGGCGCGTAGGCACTCAGTTGTCTCAACCTTCGGACGTGCATGCCGCCCGGGACTTCTTCCAAGCCAACAGCGGTCAAGCACAGCTCCCTGATCTGCGCATTGACGCCGGTCTCGGCGCCGATGCCTCGATGGGCAATACAATCGGCACACCCAAATTCGAACTCTCGAATATGGACAGCTGGGCCGGTGGTGCAAAATCCGCCGTAGAGTCAGCCCTGTCGAGCGCCGCCAAGCTTCCCGGACTTGAAGCTCAAATGCTTCCCGGCGCGGACCAAGCGCTCCTTCCCGGGCTAGAGCAAGGCGTCATTGGTGCTGCCCCTGGCGGAGAGCCGATCTCCCCGCTCGTGCAGATGATCTTGAAGATGCCTGGATTGATGGGCGTGGTCGGAGATTTCTTCTCCGCCCTCATGGCGTTCTTCTTCCCCGCAGATGGCGGACTTATGTCTTTCCTCGATCCGACCATGTGGGCAGCCGTAGCCCAAAATGCTTTCACATCCCTGGCTACCGTAATTGTCCACGACCTGCCTTTGACCCTCACGACACTGGGCACCAACAATCCCTTCCAAACTATGTTGCAGAACGGCTTGATGGAAGCAGGCACCAAGGTGGGTGCTAACCCCGTCACACTGAGCCTTGAGCACCAACCTTTCTCGACCGCTCATTCTCTCAACGTTGGTGGCGGCGTCAACCCCGGCACATCGTTGTACGAGATGAACTCGATGGATGGCAATACTTACCTCAACGGCGGTAGCACCAACATCGACGTCAATTCAAGCAGATTCATCGCAATGGAAGGAAGCGGCAACTCATTTGCTCCAACCATCGGTGGTGCACAGGTCCCGACTGCGCAAATGACGCAGACACCGACTACGCAGATTTCGCCGCAGACGGCACCGCAACCGCAAGTTCAATCAAGCGGCGGGGCGAACGGTGGCGCACTTGAAAGTCGCGGATCGCTGATCAACGACGGCACCACTAATAGTGTCACAAATCCAACTGATGGAGTTGCGCCCGCAAGCGATAACATCGCACCAGTCACGGACGCTCCGGCTCATCACCTGGTCCAACGCGGCGACAATCTCTGGAACATCGCCAAACACGATCTTGGCGCAGGCGAACGATGGACTGAGATCTATGATTTAAACAGAGATGCGATCGGCAGCAATCCTGACCTGATATATTCCGGCACAGATCTTAAGCTACCGGGCGCGGATGGCGTGACAGGCTCATCCGACTATGTCGTGAAGTCAGGCGACAATTTGTGGAACATCTCCAGAGATCATCTCGGTGGTGGACAGAATTGGCATGCCATCTACGATCAGAACACTAACGTAATCGGATCCAATCCTGACCTGATCTATCCGGGCGAACACCTGGCCGTGCCGGATGGCGGTGCCCACATGCAGATGGCCCATCACAGCGCCGCCGGACACGCAGGCGGGCATGCCACCACCCACGCCACCAGCGCCCATCACGCCGCCGCACCTCATCACAGCGCACCGGCACATCAGGGACACACCGCTCATCATCCTGGAGCAGAACATCACGTAGCTCAGGCGCAGCCTCATGCCGCCCACTCAGGCGCACAAGCCACGCACGCCCAGGCTGCGCACGCACAACCTCAACCGACGCATCAGGTGGCCCACGCCAAGCCCGCCACCACTGACAGTACCATCACCGGCACCAGCGAGAGCGCGACCACCGATGCCGCACAGCCTACGGAACAAGTCTCCGAGACAGTCAAGACCGAAGAGCTCGGACAGTCCACACACACTCCGGAAGACCTGCGACAAGAGATCGGTCTCAAAGCAGTAGCAAGATCCCTCTAATTTCCGAATTCGACTAAGCATCTAAAGGCGGGCACGTTCAGCCAACAAGGCGGTTCACACCGTCGAGGTTCGATCAAAGATGGCGCTCACAAGTTGATCAATCGGCGATATTTGATCAAGGACAGTGCTTACAAGTTGATTCAATCGCAACCAAATAAACATCGGCCTTCAAAATATTTTCCCAACTAATATCGGCAGCCAGCAAGCCGGTACATTGAATTTAGAGCGCTTGCAGGTCACGGAAGCATCGCAAAAAGCAACGATGCACTATCTCCACCAGCGAGCCTGCACGATAGCGTGACATAATACTTTCCGTGGACAACAACGAACACCGCAAACAACTAATTCACGTTCTCCATATGGCGTACTCCGGCGAACTGGCTGCCGGCATTGCCTATGCCGGACACTGGCGCTCGCTTCGCAACGAGCAACAGCGTACTGACATCAAGAAAATCGAAAACGACGAGTGGACACATCGTAAGCTGGTCGGGCGGATGCTCGAACAGCTCGACGCAAAGCCGCAACCGTGGCGCGAGGCCATGATGACGACAATAGGCTGTTCCGTATTCATCGCATGTTTTATTGGAGGATGGTTCCTCCCCATGTACTTCGCGGGAAGACTGGAAAGTGCTAACACCGCGGAGTACGAGCATGCCGCATTACACGCTGGGGAGCTTGGCTTCACGGAGATGAAAGCAACACTGTTGGAGCTTGCTGAAGTCGAGCTGACTCACGAGCAGTTCTTCAAAGACATTGTCCAGGGACACGCACTGCTTCCGCTCATGATCAAGATGTTCGAATGGGGCGCAATTGATGCACTCGAATCGAAACCGGCGGAGATCGAACCATAACTACTCGAGCAGGCATGAGAAGCCAGACCAGCACGTGCTCACAGGTCGGATCCATCCTGAAGCGTTTTCATCAAGGCGTACCTCGCGACTGGTTCTTCCGTCATTCGGGAGCCGGGCCACGACTAGGTCTTTTTTATCAGGTTGACTAATATCGGCAGCCAGCAATGCTCCGGTCACATTAACTTCGTCGACGCAGGCCCGCAGTACTATTCTAGAGACAGCTATTCCTTAGACAGAATCTTCTTAGCCTGCAGATAATGTTTTTCAGCTTCGGCAGTGCGTCCCATCTTCTTCAATAGCTTGGCATACTCTTTGAGCAAGTTACCGACGTCCCGATGCTCTTCACCCAGAGCCTGCCTCTTCAAGAGCAGTGCATGCTCGAGGAACGGGATGCTGGGCTCGAATTTGCCCTGCTGGAAAAACAGCCCGGCCAAAATTCTCAATCCCTCAGCCAATTTCAACGAATCGCACGGCTGAGTAGATTCGAGGATCGTCACGGCGCGCCGAACGAACGGCTCCGCCTGACGGAAATGGCCCTGCACCCAGAGTACCTCCGCCAGCTTGTTCAAGTCATCCACTAGCTCGACGTGTTGACTGCCAAGCTCTGCCTGCCGAATTGCCAGGATCTTC
Source organism: uncultured Candidatus Obscuribacterales bacterium (assembly GCA_964541355.1). GTDB lineage: Bacteria > Cyanobacteriota > Vampirovibrionia > Obscuribacterales > Obscuribacteraceae > JADYXR01. The sequence goes on along the minus strand of CAZISK010000613.1, from coordinate 1,962 downwards.
TCATAAATCTTCTGAGCTTCTGTAAAATCACCCTGCTCAAAATAGCTTTCCGCCAATCGATACATGGCCGCACCGACAGCCGCTTTCTTCTCGGCTTCAGGCTCCGCCGGTTGCACCGGTTGCGCCGCTTCCTCGGCTTGCGATCTCGCCGCAAGCAACGAAGCATCATCGATCTTGAGTCTTTGCGGTGCTATCGTCATCTCCTGCTGCCTGAGACTGTCCCTGTCAGGTCTGACCCGTCCCAGCGGTCCTAGAGGACGCGCAGCCTGTGGCTCGGGCTCGGCAGGCTTGTCTTTCTTCCCTTCCGGTGTGCCCAGCCCATTGCCCTTATTTCCATTGGGTCCCTCGCTATCCTCGTCGTCGACCAGACGATCGAGAATTCCGGCCAGACGTCCAGTACTGAGCTGCCCCTGCGACCTGGGCACATCGTCCATCGGATTATCGACCATTCTCTCGGTAAGGCTGAATACAGGCGTATCGCTCGTCTCAACCCCCATGCTCATGGGAGGACCTTCGCCGGAATCCTCTGGAAGCTGCCAGTCGCGCTCGAAAGGTTGGTCGACGACCTCAGCCGGCTGCGATGGCGGAGGCGGCGCCTCTTCCTCGTCTGGAGCAGCCGCGGAATCTTCAGCAGTATGCTCTTGTGAGTCATTGGTCAAACCAAAATGCTCAAGAAGGTTAAAACCTGATGAAGCTGGTTCGGCGGCAGCTGTAAGCATCTCAGAAGCGGTAATGACAGGCAGCTCGTCGGCGGTTCGCTCAGGATCAAATTCGCGCTCAGGATCCTGGAATTCGCCAGCCGTGACATCGGACCACCCGAGCTCTGCCAGAGCCTGGTCAAAGTCCGGAATTGACTCAGGATCCTTGTTGTTGAAGCAGTAGTCTAGCGCTACCAACGCATCATCCTGAGTAATGCGCCCATGATCGAGCAATTCGTGACACCGCAATACGGCATTGTGTATGCGGCCTTCCATAAAACCGGTCAAGCAAAGTATCTTAGCCAGCGCTTCCGGTGTCTGGCGGCAGATGTCGAACGCCTCGTGTATCTGCTCCTGGCTGACGACACGGGACAGCACCAACAGTTTTTCAAAAGATATCTTTGGTCCGCGCTCCTCATTCATTTTGAGAATGGGCTGTAAACTCGTTATCAGATCCTGGACGCTGCCGCCGCCATGATAGACGCGCTGCAAGACTTCTCCGGCGCGCTCCATGTCAACCTGTCCGGTCTCGATGAAATTCTGCAGCTCCAGAGCCGCTTCTACAAGATTGGCGGAAACATAACCCTGCTCCACCATCACCTGTCCGATCAGAATGCCGTGCGTGAGACCAAGTTCCACAGCATTCATCACGTCTTTGTCGTTCATGATGCCGGCCATAAGCATGAGCTGACCGATTCTCGGACGCTTGGTCGATGTCGGCAAGAGCAAATTCTGCGTAATGGGCGAACCCTGTGAGAACCCTGCCGCGACCTGCATAGCTTCGATTGCGTCTTCTTTGGAGCAGATCTCGTCCCGCACCTTAACCAGGAGATCAAGCGCTTTGGAAAGAAGGTCGTCGGTCAGGACACCGTTGAGAACCAAAATTCTCCCTGTTGGGATGCCGGTCGAGTTGCTGCGCTGGTAAGCAACATCCAACTGATTTTGATCGGCGATATCGGCTTCATGTAGCAATTGCCCGAGCGTCCAGCCGGCTTTTGCCTCCATCTGCTGCTCGGCAGCCTGCTGATTTCTGAGAACGTCCTGGAAGGTAATGCCCTGCTTGCAGGCAATTCTAATAATTTTGACAGCGGTATCGAAATCCACATGGTTGTCTCGGAGCGCCGCTTGCGCATCCACCGCCACCTGCAGGTCCCGCGAGTTAATGTATCCAGCCATTATCAGCATCTGGCCTAGATGCTGCCTCTTCATGCCTGATAGCCGAACGCATTCGTCTAGCTGTTTCGTTGTAATAATCTGCGCCTTA
>CAZISK010000612.1:4324-5474 GCA_964541355.1 uncultured Candidatus Obscuribacterales bacterium | reverse complement strand
CAATTAAGCCGAGCGGTGTAACTTTATAGAGGTGCGTCAGATGAACCTGCTTCAAACTGGTCGAGAACAGTCTTGGAGGAGTGGACACGTTGATATGAACCTGCTCCGGCTTTTTCGCCACAAACGCTGCGCTAGCGATGAAAGTAAGGGTCCCGATTGCAACAATGATGATACCAATACAAAGATAACTCAACATGACCGAACTCTTGTTGGTTGTTCGATGGTTGATCTCTACCAAGTGGCGACTGGGCTTGTTTAGAGAGAGCTCTTTTACCTCATTGAGCTGCGTCTCAAGCTCGCGAAAAGAGGCGAAGCGATCCTCCTTCTCTTTTTCAAGACACCTTGAGACGATTAGCTGCATTTTCGTCTGCACGATCTGTGAGTCTGATACCCGCGGCAAACGAGGCGGCGCGTCATTGACATGCATGAGCGCGAGCGCCGCCAGCGTATCTGATTGAAAAACATATTTCCCGGTGAGCACTTCGAACATCACGCAACCGAATGAGTATATGTCTGATCGTGGATCGCCTTTGCTTCCCTGCGCTTGCTCAGGGCTGATGTATGCCGGGGTTCCTATCAAATTGCCACCACCACCGGTGGAGACACTTGAATCATCGGAAAAATATCGGGCCAGTCCGAAGTCGGCAATCTTTACCGTACCAGCATCCTGAGAGGCTTTGCCGGAGCCGGCTAATAGAATTTTGGCCGACTTCATGTCTCTGTGGATAATGCCATTGTTGTGAGCGTGATCCATCCCCTGACAGACCTGAACGAAGATCGGCAACGCTTCTTTCAGCGGCACCTTTCCCTTATTCAATACAAGCTGATGAAGATCCGTCCCTTCCACGAACTCCATAATCATGGAGGCGTGACCCTGCTCGTTTAATATAAAATCGTGAACCAGTACGATGTTCAGATGGTTTAACTGGCCAATCGCTTTCGCCTCGTTTTGAAAAACCATTAGGTCCTGAACGGAGTTGCATTTCTTCAGTACTTTGATAGCCACATCTCGATTCAGCAAACTGTCCCTGGCGAAATAGATCAATCCTTTGCCACCGCTGTTGATAAGTTTCAAAACCTGGTAGCGGGACGACATTGATTCAGAGAATACCGGATGGTTGGTCATTCAAGCTTCTCTTATTGCGACAGG
>CAZISK010000612.1:0-4224 GCA_964541355.1 uncultured Candidatus Obscuribacterales bacterium | reverse complement strand
TTGATTCAGAGAATACCGGATGGTTGGTCATTCAAGCTTCTCTTATTGCGACAGGATCGCCGTTCTGACATACCCCGTCAGACCTGTAGTTAAACTGCCGGAAGAGAACTGCGCGCCGTTAACGAGCCGCTTTCACCGGCATACCGACATCATTGCACGACAGTTTTTCCACAAATCGCTTCATTCGCTCCAGAGCTCTTCTAATTAGCTCGGCATCGGTGGCATAGCTCATTCTCACATGCCCTTCTCCGCCCAGTCCGAAAACGCCTCCGGGCACGACAGCGACCTTTTCTTCGTACAATAGTCGTTCGGCAAACTGATCGGAATTCAACCCCGTAGAACGGATTGATGGGAAGGCGTAAAACGCGCCTCCCGGCAGTGCACAGTCCAGTCCAATCGAGTTGCAACCGCTAACGATAATATTGCGCCGTCGCCTGTACTCCTGTGCCATCGCCACGGCTTCCTTCTCTGCTCGCCGGACGGCATCGAGAGCGGCTTTCTGCCCTGGCGTCGGGGCGGACAACATGGTGTAAGAGTGAATCTTCATCATGGTGTTGAGAATCTCCGGGGGCGCGCAGGCATACCCGATTCGCCATCCAGTCATAGCATACGTTTTGGAAAAACCGTTGAGCGTCACCGTTCGTTCAAAAGCACGAGGCAGCGAAGCAACCATTGTGTGCGTGCCCTCGTAGGTAAGTCGATCGTAGATCTCGTCGCTGATTATGTAGAGACCATGGCGGCATGCAAAATCGACGATGCTCATGAGAGTCTCTTTCTCGAATACAGCCCCAGTTGGATTCGAGGGATGTCCGATTAAAATCGCCTTTGTTCGCGGCGTCACCAGTTGATCGAGCGCGCCGGTCGAAACTTGAAAATTATTGGAGGCGTTCGTCTCGACCGCGACAGGTACTCCGCCGGCAAGCGCCACGCAGGGCTTGTATGAGACAAAACATGGTTCGGGGATAAGCACCTGATCGCCTGCATCGATCAGCGCTCTGGCAGCGAGATCCAGCCCCTGCGCCACTCCGGTTGTGATAAGAATCTCGCGCTCCGGATTGTATTCAACCGCATAACGCTTGTGAATGAGCTTGGACAATTCGCGGCGCAACTCAATCAAACCAAGGTTGGATGTGTATGTCGTCTGACCTTTTTCGATCGAATAAATAGCCGCCTCCCGCGCGGTCCAGGGTGTGGCGAAATCGGGCTCGCCGACCCCCAGGGAAATGACGTTTTGCATCTGAGAGGCGATTTCGAAAAACTTGCGAATGCCGGACTGCGGCAGCTCGGCTGCTATCCTGGAGAGTCCCTTCAGGTCCGCGGTATTGACTATGTCGTCGCTCGACATCAGGGTGAAACTACCAGACGAGTGTCCGGCTCCAGCTCGTGAAACAGGAAATTGTCCTATTTATACTTCCTCAAAAGGAAATGGGTATTCGTACCGGTGACACCATCTATGGTCGCAATCTTCTCCGCGACAAAGTTGGCTAAATCCTTCAACGTCGCCGCTTCCACCATAATGCTCAGGTCGCATCCGCCGGACACAAGCCAGGCGCTTCTAACCTCAGGATGGCGTGCGATGCGCATAGCGATGGCGTCAAAGCCGACTTCTCGCGCCGGCACTACGGTGATATCGACGAAGGCGACTATCTTGTCGACACCTGCTTTTTCCCAATCGACGGTTGTTGAGTAATGCTTGATTATGCCGGCGCTTTCGAATCGCTCGATCTCCGCTTTGACATCCTGAACCGTTTCCCCAATCATCGACGCAATCGACTCTGCCGAAGTGCGGGAGTCGTGTTGCAGGATTTGAAGTATCTCGCGCGATTTATCAGTATTCATGGAGAAGCAGTTTAGCACAACGAAAGGAGCTGTTTTTCGAGGCTAACCCGCCAGAGCGCGAATTTATCCGGCGGATTGGGAATTTCTAGGCTTGGGACTGCCTTATGCCATGCCGTAACAGCGTTTCGAAGTCTGGCCGGTGATAAAGAAACAGTTAAAGTTGACGCTTGTCAAGCACAAGGTTCATTATGATATTCGAGCTATCATCAAAATTGTTGATGCTATCGACCAGTTTTTGAAATAGAGTAGTTATGAAAAAGCTGTGTTTCATCCTCGAAATTACCAATGCCGACTAACAAGCCGAGCTTAAAAGGCAAGCTGCCGACCGAGCTGAGAGTCATGGAACGACTGGCGCTCGTCGAACAATTCCTGGCCAAGCTCAAAGTCGACTTCGAAGCCGCCAGCTTTCGCCGCAACCGCCTGGTCAATGATGGTATCGCAGACGGTTTAGATCTAGTCTCCGAAGCAGTCGATATGCTCGCCGAGGAAAGCTATGAAGATGCCGACCGCATTTGCCGCGTAGCCTGGATACGAGCCCATTTCGCCCGCGGAGTTTTCGACGCGGAGATGACGGAGCATTTCCTTGGCGAGGGAATTTTTCTGGAGCTGGATGACGGAAGCGCAATTGATTGGCGCACGTTTGCTTCTGAAGAGCTTGCCGAGTTGCAAGAAGAGATCGTTCTTTTGAGAAAAGAGATCAAAGAGCGAAGCGCCAAGCGAGGCAAAAAGTGATAGACGACGTTGCAAAACTCTGGTCGAAATGGCTGTCCGGAAAACGGTCGAACAAGTTGATGTCTACGGTCGTCGAGGCGATGACCGAAGCGCGTCAGAAAGTCAGGGCGAGTGATAGTCCATTCAAATCGCTGGCCCGCAGGTGTATCGACAGAGCGGAGGATGCTTATCAGGAGGCGATCTTCCAGCTAAAGGATGGAGAGCCCAAGCTCTGCTTTCAACACTGCAAACAGGGGCTGAAATACATCAGCATGGCGATGCTGCATTTAAGCGATCTCAACGGAAATGCCACGGCCTTTGCAATCGAAGAGGGCAGCGCCGAAGAGAGCGTAATCGATCTTTCGACTGCGATTGCCGCCTTCAAAACGAGCGTCGAGTATACCAATTGCGAAGTGACCCAGGAGATGAAGGAGCGCCTGAAGGAGGCTGTCAATCTCTTCTTTCTGGCGGTCTCATTCATCGAGAATAGCGAAGACACGGAGGCGAAAAGATGCGCCCAGGGCGGACTGCTGTATGTATATTTCCTGAGCAAGGAGCTGGAGGAGAAGCTGCAAACGAATGCGGTCGCAGCGCAGGCGTTGGCGCACTGCCACGGCTCCTCCGTCAGTCGCATCGTCACTTTGATTGACGAGCTCAGGGAGTCCAACAAGATGCTTCAGGAGGCCTCCGTCGAATCCCACGGAAGGATCAAGCTTTACCTCGATGCGGCGCGACGGACCGCCGACCGTTGCATCTCCTCTTTCCTCGACAGCGACGCCGATGATATTGGTCAGCTTGCCAAGGCAGGAATGATGGAGCTCCGCATGGCCAGGCGCCTGATTGATTATGCCAAATACCCGAGCACCACTAGCGAGCCGGAAGAAGAGCCTATCGAGGAAGACGAACAACCAACAGACGACTTCAGACGCAGAGTGGCACGACTGCAAAGGCTTTTGCGCGACAAAGACGAAGAGGTCGCCGTCGTCAGGCGGCTGGGTGTGGTCAATACCTATTATGGCAGAGCACGCGCGCTCTTAGCCTCAGGTCAATTCACAGAGGCGGAGCGCTATGCGCGCTCTGCTCACCTTGATATAGACTTCGCTCGTCAGCTGCTTCTCGACAAGCATGCCACATATTCAGACTTGATCTAATTCATTTTTGCTTCGCTGTTTTGGATAAACAATCAGGCAACTTTGTGGTTAACTATGACTTTCCGTCTGGCTCCGGAGTTGCAGTCTATGAAAACTAGTTCGCGCCCTCTCACGCTCACTTTCGAAAAGCAGACGGATTGGCAATGGCCGTCTATCCGTTTGGCTATCGTCAGCCTCGCTTTCACGACGTTGACGCTTACAGCGCTCGGCGGCGAAGCAGCCGCATACGAAAATCTGTGGCGGCAGCACACCGATAAAGGCAACGATTTGGCCGGCTCAGGGCAACTCGAGAAAGCGCTGAAAGAGTTCAACCTTGCCCTCGATTCCTCGATCACGATGAATGCCGAAGACGATCTCGTCGCGCAAAGCTTGAACAATATTGCCAGGTTGTACAAACGTCAGCACAAGTATAAAGAGGCAGAGGAATTCTTCCGCAAAGCGCTTGCCAGGAGAGAACAGTCGCTTCGACCAGACAGCGAGCCTGTATTGCGAAATCTCGAAGACCTGTGCTGGACTCTCTGGG
>CAZISK010000611.1:0-5484 GCA_964541355.1 uncultured Candidatus Obscuribacterales bacterium | reverse complement strand
TTGCTTATTCGCCTATCACAGAATGTCGATAACATGATCAGATTCTGCCGCGGCGAGATGTATCCCGCCGTGCGCGAGCTGGTTTCTGAAGACGATCTTGCCAATATCAATAGGCGTCTGGATCAAATGGTACTCAGTTAAATCGGTGCGCGCAAGTCTTGCGCTGAATTTCACGACTACAGCTAGAAGGAGTCAGAGTAATGAACTCAGTCGAGATAGACAATCTAAACATTCTCTTGAAAGGAGAACTATCTGCGGTGGCATCATACGGGGTCGCTCTTGATTATACACGGTAATCGGAGGGAACTCGCAGTTATTGAGACGCGCGGCGCTGACTTTCAACGGAGAATCTCCCACCGAGCTTCAGAAATCCTTCTACTCCGCTTCGTTGGCGCTGCGCCAGTTCGGTGCTCGAATAATGTGTTTGCCGCATTTCAGGCAGAACCATCCGAAGTGTGATTTGTCCTTCGATTTGCCTGATGGATCTTGATAGTGGTAGCAATAGCCCACCGGTCCTAGCCTAGTAAACTCGTGCCGGGCGGGTTCGACCGTCTGATATGATTTCCACGTGAACATTACGTTATCAGCATTTCTGCACTGCGGACAGTTGGGTTGGTTGGCACAGATGTACGCCCAGGCCAGGATGACGAGCGCTGAAACGACTGCGGCAGTTATGCGTAGCGCGAGTTTTCGACTGGTAGGAAAGCTTTGTTGCATTGAGCTCTTTGCCAAACAGGCGACGTATAACGCCAACTGATCGAAGATTATACATGCTGGCAGGGTACATACTCTCTGGTAACCCAGTAAGTAGTTACGTGTGGGGGATACAGGGATGGTGTCCGACGATCGGACCGGCTGGGAGTCGACGTTCAAGAACGGCCTGGATGCTTGTTCTAGATACGAGTACTCGAAAGCGCAGAGGTTTTTCAGTAAGGCGCTCGAAGAGGCGCACGGGGAAAATGCTGTTGACCATTCGATTGGCGAGATTTTTTTCAATCTCGGATGGTGCCATCAGGCATTGCACGAGTATCAGGCCGCGGAGCAGAGGTACAAGCAAGCTCTCTCCACGATGGAGCGCTGCCACGGTCGCAACTCGGAAGCTGCTGACAGAGTAGCCAACCAAATTGTCGAGCTGTACCGCATCTCCAACCGAAGCGAACAGGCAGATATCTTCATGCAAAGTCGAGGTCAAGTGGTGCCTTCAGCAGTTCCACCTGGGGGAATCACCGATCAGGCGGCGGCTGATCTTAACGCATTGTTGTCTTCAGGCGTTTCTCGCGCTCCTTTTCCCAACAACTCTATTGCTCCCGGGAATGCGCTCACCTCTACGCCGTCTAAGCCGTTCCCAACACCTGGTGCCGTACCCTCGGCCTACCCGCAGAATCAGTCCTCTCCACCCCCTGCTCCGTCGTTAAAACCAGGCAACTCGCTAACTAACATGCTCACCAACGCATCGCGAGACCAGTCCCTGTTGCCGAAATCGGCTCCACCACCGCCTTCGCCTCGCAGCTCCAGTAACATACCTGCGGTTGAGACATCCTCGCCTCAGCGAGTTTCATCGGGCACTTATCCTGCTTCCGCGCCGCCACCGCCACCACCACCACCTGGAGCCTCGTCCTTTGAGCCTTTGGAGACGGCGCCGCCTCAGGTCGCGCCGAATGATGTTCCTGCGGATGGACAATCACCTCGAGTTTTGTCCGGCGATTTTCCAGCGGCAGAACCTCCACCGTCGTCACTAGACTGGTCTAACAGTTTTCCAGGCACAGGTGCGTCAGAGCCCAAAGATCCTTTCTCTTCCCAGGCGCTTCCCTCGAACTCACCGGCCTCCGGACTCAAGAAAAGCGACAACGGTGGCCAACAACAAGGGGCGCCAACAGCCGTTAAAGTCAATCGAGGTCCTGAAAACTCATATCAGAGCGCATTCGTCGCCGGAAGTATGTTTTCGGGTTCCAGTGCAGTTAACTCACCCGCACCCGCAACCGCACCCGCACTTAGTACGGCCAATTCTGCTGCTAACCAAGCTGGCGACGCGCCGGAATCTTCTGGCGGTGAGGTTCAGCAATTGCAACAAGGTCGCAGAGTGCGAAATCGCTTTTTAGCCACCGCCACTGGTGCAGAAGATCCCAGCTACGATGCTCTGCTTGCTGGTGTCAATGCAACTCATGGATCCTTTGATATCGAGCGATTTGTCCATCCGAAAGAGAAGATTTATCGCAGACTGTCCATCGCGATCGGATGCATTGTATATTTCTACCTGGTCATCTCGCTTCTGGCGGTAGTCGTGGCGCCGCTTGCCGCGCTTGCTGCGTTCATTGCACATGGAATTGCGTTGGGAGGTCTTCGTGGATCTGGAATTCGCGTTTCCAACCGCCAGTTTCCGGAGGTGCAGCAGCTATTGGAAGAGTACTGCACGATGTTGCGAGTTGAGATTCCGGAGGTGCTGATTGTCCATCATGAAGGCATTTTAAATGCCTGGGCTCAGCGTTTGCATCGCAAAAATCTGGTCATCATCAGCGCCGATGTTCTCGAGCTGGCTTACGAGCAAGGGGATAAGGAGCTGGCCTTCGTTATTGTGCACGAACTAGCTCACGTCAAGCTTGGGCATACAAAATGGGGCTGGTTGCATCTTCCGGCTGCGTTTGTTCCGTTTCTCGGAAGCGCGTATTCGAGGGCGTGTGAATATTCTTGCGATCGAATTGCCCGCAGATTGGTTCCTGATGGTGCACTGTTTGGATTGGTCGCACTGGCCGCTGGCAAGAGACTCTATCGCAACGTCAACCTCAAGGCGCTGTATGAGCAGGCGGAAGAGGATTGGGGCTTCTGGACTTGGTTCCATGAGATTCGTTCGAGCCATCCTAATCTGCTCAATCGAATTCGCGCAATTGGTATTGCCGACGAAGCGGCTCGACGGTATCTGGTAGCGCTGCTCATCGTGGGTGCTGCGTCGTTACTGTTGAGTTCACCTTCATCAGCACAACTTCCCAGGAATCAAGCCGTTGTCTATCAACCGGTCAGTCAGCAGTATGGTGAGAAGCTTCTGATCGCCGAGGGTGAAGCCGCCGACAGTGACGGACAGTATGCAGAGGAAGGTTCTTCATCTGAATCGGAGGAATCCGCGTCATCATCAGAGGAGAGCTCTGATGAGACGGCTACAGAAAATGGCGACAACTCAGTTCAAGACGATCAATCTGCTCAAGGGGAGAGTGCGGGATCCGAGCCAGTATCGCTCGCTCATATCTTCATGACCGCACTGGGGATGGCGATTCTTATAGTCGTAGCTTTATCGATTCCGATTGGGTTTTCAGCATTCCTATGTGCAATCATCTGGAAAATCGGCATGGTTATGCGCGGCGGACGAAAGCCTGACATTGGTTAACCGCTCTGCGCGGATCGATTTTTGATAGCAGTGCTTTTGGGTATCAGTCCTGTCAATCATTTTCGTTGTGAGGTGGAGATAGCCTCGCTTTTGGTTCCAGCTGTGTCGGCTCCACTCCCAGCGAGCGATCTTTCTGTCTCTTTTGTTCAGATGTTTCGGATATTTCTTGTGCTGCTTTGAATAACCGTGACCGTGCCCATTGCCGCGCCCATGACCATGATGTTCGAAGACCGGTGATCCAAGCTCAGATTTCATCTCCTGAAGACGCGGCTATAGGGTAAACCGATATCGGTTTGCACCTGTGCACGAGGCTTGACGAGAGCGCCTTGTTTCTGTACAGCGAGTAAACCGATATCGGTTTGAAATCCGAACAAAAACGACCCCATCGGTTCGCCTCAAGGAGGAACCGATGGCGGATGGTTCTTAAATTAGGCGCTTAGAGACCTAGTTCTCGTGCGATGACGAGACGTTGGATTTCAGAGGTACCTTCGCCGATCTCGCCGAGCTTGACGTCACGCAGAAAACGCTCGACCGGGAAGTCTTCGATATAACCGTAGCCCCCGTGAATCTGCAATGCGAGATTGCAGATCTTGGTTGCTGCCTCAGAGGAGAATAACTTCGCCTGCGAGCCTTCCAACGTGATTCGCTGTCCCTTATCTTTGAGCCAGGCGGCATGATACGTCATCAGTCTGGCTGCGCAAAGCTGTGTCGCCATATCCGCCAGGTAGCCTTGAATGAATTGGAAGTTGCCGATCGGTTGTCCGAATGCTTCTCTCTGGCGTGCATAGCCGAAAGCTGCATCGAATGCCGCCTGCGCAATACCTATGATCAGCGCGCTGCCGCCCAGTCGACCACATTCGAGAGTCATCAGCGCTTGCTTGTAACCCTCGCCGACTTTGCCCAGACGATTGGCATCAGGGATGCGGCAATCTTCCAGAGTGATGCTGCATGTCGGCGAGCCGCGTGTTCCCAGCTTCCGCTCTACCTTGCTGATACTGTAGCCCGGAGTATCTTTCTCGACGATAAATGCTGTGATGCCTTTGTTGCCCTGGCTTTTGTCAGTCATCGTCATTACTACTGCCGTTTGCGCAACCGATGCATTGGTGATGAACTGTTTTCTGCCGTTGAGGATCCAGTGGTCTCCATCTCGGCGGGCGGTAGTCTGTTGCGCGGCGGCATCAGAGCCGGTGCCTGGTTCTGTTAGCGCCCAGCAGCCCAACCATTTACCGGTGGCGAGATTGGGCAGATATTTTTGTTTTTGCTCTTCGTTGCCAAACCAAAAGATTGGCATCGTTCCCAGCGACAGGTGGGCCATGTAGCTCAAGCCTGTCGATCCACAGGCTCTGCCGACCTCCTCCAGTGATACAACGTAGCCGCGATAATCACCGCCGGCGCCACCATATTCGGATGGTATCGGAATACCGAGCACCCCGAGCTGACCAAGCTCGTCGAAGGTCTCCTGGGGGAACCTATGATTGTGGTCTACTTCCGCTGCTCTTGCCACAATCTTATCTTGAGCAAACTCCCTCACCATCGCGCGGATGTCGTGATGTTCGTCAGTCAAGAATTCTGAGTACGGCAAGAATTCTTGTCCTTTGAGCGTTTTTGTCATGTGTACTCCTTATGAGCCTTGAGCTCTTGCAATTGGAACAAAGGCTGCCTCTGGAAGCCAAATGATCTATCCTCGGATGACAGGAGGGCGATCAACCGCGAAGCTTCCTAGCCGTTAATCATACAGCACGGTCTGACGGATGAAAGTCATGCTTATTCCGCATGCGAACGTGATTGGGTCTCTAGATCTTGCTGTCACAATGTAACGGTCATTCCGAGATTTGCGATTAGTCTTGTGTAATCATTGCCACCTGTCCGTTTCCAAGCGCTTGTCGCAAGCTCACTATCTTGGGACAATGTCTCTTTGTATCGTTGATTTGGATTCCGACCTGGTTCGGACAACAATCCAAAGCCTCGAGCGGCAACTTTTGTCCTCGCCTACATTTAGAACTCACGCTTTTCACTCACGTGTTGAGCGGTTTTTCCCGGTCGCAATTTCCTGGTTGGTTCTATGCCTCTCTTCGAATCGAAAATTGATACCTCCGCAAATATTTTTA
>CAZISK010000610.1:0-5492 GCA_964541355.1 uncultured Candidatus Obscuribacterales bacterium | reverse complement strand
ACCAATCGCTGCAGCGCACGAGCAATTTGATCAGGCTCGCCAGCTGGTACTAACCAGCCATCGACATTATCCTCGATAACCTCCGGAATGCCACCGACTGCAGTGGCTAGACTGGGGCAGCCGAAAAACATCGCTTCGAGGATACTCAAACAGAAACTCTCGCTCTCTGAAGTATAGAGCGCCATATCAGCAGCCTGAAGGTAGTTTTCAACTTCGATTACATTTTCGCGCACAATCAGTCTGTCTTCGAGCCCCAACCGATTAACCAACGGCGCATACTGGGCAAACTCTCCGCCTGCGAGAATCACCAGCTTGAATGCATCAAGCGGTCGAAGCAGTGCGACGCTCTCCAGCAATAAATCGATCCGCTTGATCGGACGTAGATTAGAAGAATGCAAAATCATGACTTCTGCGTCCAGCCCGAGCTCTTGCCTCATCGCCTCTCTTGATTTAGTCGCCGGCTTCGGATCGAAGAAATTGTAGATTACTTCGATTGGTCCGTCGAAACCGAGCACGCGTCGACTCTCCGCCTCTAGATAGGAAGAAACAGCGGTCACCGCATCGGAATGTTCAAGAGCATGATGGATAGCCGGTCCATAGCCAGGATCGGCGCCCAAAAGCGTGGTATCCGTCCCGTGGAGCGTCGTCACAATTCGCGGTCTTTTTTCTGGCGGAAGCATACAATGAGCAAGGATCGCCGCAGTAGCATGCGGCACGGCGTAATGAACGTGCAGCACATCCAGTTGATGGCTGCAACTCACCCTCGCCATCTCCACCGAAAGCGGCAGGGTGTAATCCGGATATTTAAACAGCCCATAGCTGTTGATCGTGACCTGGTGGAAGTGAATCCGCGGCGCGCCTTCCGGCAGGCGAAACGGTCTCTCGTAACTGATAAAATGGACCTCGTGCCCACGTTGAGCGAGACCGACACCCAGAGATGTCGCCACGATGCCGCTACCTCCAACAGTTGGGTAGCATGTGATTCCAATCTTCAATGGATTCCGTAAAGTCATATTTGGCTCCTGCGTTTCTTCGTCAATCGACTATTATGGCAATCCGACATACGCCTCCCCTGCTCGTTCGACACTGTCTCGCACTATAAACTCGATTTCGGGAGTCTCCTCTCGATTGAGGTATTGCTGCTCTCCCGCGCCCGGAATGTAGTGCGTGCACTTGATCACGGACTGCATCCAGACCAGGCGGCTATCTCGAGTTGGGCTTATCTGCTGTTTCGTAAAAGGCACCATCGGCAATTCCACGAAGGTATCACCACCCTCGTGCAGTTTGAGCGAGCCATCCGCGTATCGTGCGCGCACAGTCTCGTCTTCGTGGTATACGTCCACGAAGAACTCATCAACGTCACGGGCGGCACGACGGAAATCAGGATCGCTCGAGCGCACAGTTGTTACACCATTGAGAAGTCCCATGCCGCGATACATCTCGAGACAGAAGTCGGCAACATTGTCCGCTGCAGTTTTCTTGAAGACGTCAACCAGAGGTGGCTCGACATAATTGGGCAGTTGGCGAGCAGTGTTATCCTGCCAACCGGACGGGATTCGTTTTTTATAAAGTGGTGAAAACTTGCGCTGATACTTGTTCTCAAATGTGAAATTGAGCTGGACGGGTTCGTCTGTCGTGCGTCGACGCAAAATGGTCCTGGTCTCACGCGAATCGTGATCGCTGTCGTGCAGGAAGAATACAATCTCCCCACCGATCTCTTGCTGTAGGCGCCTGGCAGTTTCAAACTTAGCGAATAGAAATCGCTTCGGGAAGAATCCGCAGGGTTGTTGACCAAAACAGATAATCGGCGTCGTCATAGTTAGCTGTTCTCTAAGACCTCTTTTTTACTCCGCAGGACCGATTGTAAGACGATGCTAAGCAACACACACACCGTACATCCAATAAGTGGAAACCAGAGATACGATATCGTCAGTTTGAAGTAAAGGACAAAAATGAGCATTTGAGCGACAAGAGCTGACCAGAACAGCGCTGTACCGCCTACCTTTCGAATGAAAAATGCCACCACAAACAGTGCCAGTAACACTCCATAGAATATTGAGCCCAGGATATTAACCGCTTGAATCAGGTTTTCCGAGAGATGGGCGCAAAGGGCTATAACAATCGCAATGACTCCCCACAGCGCCGTAAAACACTTCGTGGCAGTGACGTACTGGCTATCGCTTGCACGATCGCCGCGAAATCGGCGATAAAAATCGACGGTGGTGCAGGTGCCGAGAGCGTTGAGCTCCGCCGATTTAGACGACAGAGCGGCAAGAAGAAAAGCTGTGACGAGCAATCCTATAACACCATGCGGGAGTTCGTGGAGTATGAAGGATATGAACACGTAGTCAGCGCTATTGGCATTGTTGCGAACATTGCGAGAAGCGAGTTCTTCTGTCGCCGTCGTCCGAATCTCCGCCTCTTTCTTCTGCGTTGCCGCTGCTGCAGAAAGCGCTATCGCGGCCGAGGATTGGTCACCCTCGTGACGAGCCTTGAGCCATGTCTCAAGGTGCTGGCGCCCCAGCGCATGGGTTGCTTTGAAGTCATTGTCGAGCGCGGAGAGCTTCGCATCGCTTTTTTGATTTTCAAGATATCGATTCGAAATTGTATCGAAGAACACCGGTGGCTGCTGGAACTGGTAAAACACAAACATCAACACACCCAACGATAGAATGCCAAGCTGCATGGGAATCTTGCAGATAGCGTTGAACAGTAGCCCAAGACGACTTTCTCTTACGGACGATCCGGAGATATAGCGTTGAACTTGCGACTGATCTGTGCCGAAGTAGGAGAGCATCAGGAAAGTCGCGCCGAGAAGTCCGGACCAGATGGTGTAGCGCTCGTCGGGGTTGGTGGAGAAATTGACGGCATTGAGCTTTTGCAGTCCGCCTGCAAGATGAAGCGTATCTACGAAGGAGAGTTCCGCCGGAAGCTTGGAGAGCAACAGACAAATCGCGGTAATCATGCCGGAAAAGATGACCGCCAACTGGTACTTTTGAGTGACGGTAACAGCGTCAGTGCCTCCCATCAGGGTATAAACGGTTACTATCAAACCGCAGCTAATAATGGTCAGTTGAAGCGACCACCCGAACACCGTGGAAAGCACTATAGCCGGTGCATAAATTGTTAGACCCGCACCAATTCCTCGCTGTATCAAGAATAAGCCTGCGCCTAATAGACGCGTCTTCCGGTCAAAGCGTTTTTCTAGATACTCATATGCCGTGTAGACCTTGAGCTTATGAAAAATCGGCAAAAAGAAAATGGATATAATGATAATCGCAATTGGCATACCGAAGTAAATCTGTATGAAGCTCAAACCATTGAGATAGCCCTGCCCGGGAGTCGACAGAAATGTAATCGCGCTTGCCTGGGTAGCCATGACAGAGAGACCGATCGCCCACCAGGGTGCTTGGCCTTTTCCTTTGAGATAGCTGTTCAGATCTCTGCGATGACGGGTTCGCCAGATGCCGAAAGTTGCGATACCGAGGATAGTACCAATCAGGATAGCGACATCCAGCTCGTTCATTCAGAAGATCTCTCCTAGAGTGATGAGCAACGCTATCCAGACAACGAAATTGACGATTACTGCAATATACGAGCCCTTCCAGGTTTTCGGCCAGGGAAGACCGGTCGACTCATCATCGTCGTCTTCTTCTGAATCCGGGCTCGGAATTCCGTCTACGTCACTCATTTTCCGATTGACACCATATTGGCGAAGAGACGATATGCTCCCGGCACGGCCGCCGGAAGTTGGCGAAAGAAGCTGAGCCCCGTGTATATGTAGTAGCCTTTCCCGTATCTGGCAACCAACAGAGCACCCTTTGTCGGAGACTCTCCAGGATCGTTGCAAGCAATGATCGGCGTGAAGTGTTCATCCCATTCGTTGGGGAAATAGAGGCCGCGCTCTTGAACCCAATTATCAAAATCCTCAGGCGTTATCTTATTCGGCGAGTTGAGGACGGGATTGTCAGACGCCAAGAGAGTAATGGCGGACTTCTCGTCAGTGACACGATCCGCGGATATATGTAGATCGTATGGCGAAAACTTCTGCGCTATCAGCTTGTCAGGTCTATTGTATTGGGAGATCAAAGTGCCTCCAGTTTCCACGTAGGACAATAGCAGCGGCATGGCTACGCAGATGCCTTTGCTGACATTGAGCGCTCGGACACCGAGTACGACCGCGTCCAATCCTTCCAGATCGGCTGCAGTAACGCGTGCCTCATCCAGAACCTTGACCTGATACCCCATCTGCTGGAGATTCTCAGCCAGACTGTCGCCGGCACCTGGAAAATAACCTACCTTGTGTCCACGGATGGATAAGTCAAGACTTACGGCTTTCACCACCGCCAGTGGCTGGAGCAACTGGCGAGGCAAGTGCACATACCTTATCTCCTGCTGCTGGCACCGAAATCTCGCACCATGAATCTCGGCACAAGCAGTTATCATCGCCTTCTCGCACCTCGAAGGCGCGGTTACCGTAAAAGCGAATTTCGCGCGTTGCCCTATCGTCGGCAGATCGAAGGAGTGCTTTGCAGGTTTGACTCGCCAGCCGGGAGGAGCTTCGAGCATCAACGTACCTGTGGATTGATTTCGACTAGATTCTATTTCGACATCTACAGAACGCGCTGCACCTGGTTTCATAACGAGAACATCCGAAAGGATGTGAAGCGAGACCGGAGGAATGACGTCGAGTTTTTGTTTTGTCCTCGTGCCGTGACCGTCAGCACGTACCTGGAACGGCTCATCACTGATAGTGACTTTCTGTCCGCCAATTTCGAAAATATTTTCAATCGGGAAGTACGGCTTATCCTCGGGAGTACCGATCAAATGGGGGTCATCTACGTGAAAGAGTCCCGGAGTGCCTTCCTTTCTAAGCCAGTACGGTTGCGTTAGCTCAGTATCAAACGGCAATTTCTCGACTGCTGAATAGGACGCTTGCTCGCCTTCTTTGAGTACGACATTTCGCATTACTTCTTTCTTCAAATTAGGAAAGCGCACAGCCAACCACTTTACAGATACATCTCCAGGCAGCTTCGATAGACTCACGGTTGTTTGCAGATGCATCGGCTCGCCGGGCACGACATCGCTTACTGCAATTGTTGTCTCGGTCTTCAGACCCAGACAGGCCTCTATGATGCGATCCAGATTCGACACCTTCTCGGTGACTATTGGGTCTTGTCCGATAAGAGGTATCAATTTGCGTCGCAAGTCAAGCAAACCAGGAACGCTGGCTGAGGGATGCTGAGTGTCGAACGCGGCAACGATCTCCTTGACCTCTTTATCAATTTTCTCACCGCCAGAAATGCGCGCCCACGAAGTAGTGATACCGTCCATGATATCGCTGCTCGCAACTTCACCATCCAGAAGCTGGAAGGATTCTATACGGGGCTCCCCATTTCCGCCCGGGATTTTGTATTGATCGAAGCCTTGCGTCTTGTGCATCGCTCTGCTCTCGTTGGCGATCGAGTGAAAGCTTTGCCCGGACACGGAAT
>CAZISK010000609.1:0-5494 GCA_964541355.1 uncultured Candidatus Obscuribacterales bacterium | reverse complement strand
TCCTTGTACATGCCAAGGTCGCTTCCGAGCCCTTCGGCGTAGAGTCCCCAGCCCTCGACGTATGCGGTGAAGCCACCGTGTTTGCGAAAGTTGGGCAGACCTTCCATCTCTTGCGCAAGTGCAATCTGCATGTGATGCCCAGGCACAGCCTCGTGCAGAGTCAACGCTTCCATGCCCCACTTCGGCCGCGACTTCAGGTCATATGTGTTGGCAAAGAAAATACCGGCTCGCCCGGGATTCAAATTTCCGGGACGATAGTAGGCCGTCGGCTGCGACTCTTCCGTAAATGCCGGCACCGGCTCGACCCCATACTGCAATCGGGGAAGCCTTCCAAACTGCTTGATCAACTCCGGATCGATACGCTTGGCAATATCGCGGAAGCCAACGATAAGATCATTGGCGTTGGTGTAGAAGAACTTCGGATCGCTTCGAAGATACTCGGAGAATTCCTGAAACGACCCTTTGAAGCCGCTTTTAACAATCAACGCGTCCATCTCGCCACGCAGTCTTTTCACTTCCGACAGGCCGATGTTGTGAATCTCTTCTGGAGTCAATTGAGTCGTCGTGCTCGTGCGAACGTTGTGGGCGTACCAGGATTTACCATCGGGAAGATCGGCTAAAGCCAGGGTTTCGCGGCAGGCGGGCTCGTATGTACTTACGAAGAAGTCCAGAAGCTCTTTGTACGCCGGTACGATACTGTTGCTGATGATACCAGATGCGGTGCGACGAATTCGCTCTTGCTCAGCCGCCGGAATGTCGGCTGGAAAATTCTTGAACGGCTCGAAAAGTGGGCTCTTCTGCGGATCTTCGACGATCTGCGTGCTTATCTGGCGCGGTACGTCGCGCAATGGTAGTTTCGGAGGCGTGATGTTTTGCTTCAACCCTTCCTTCATTAGTACAATCGAATGCTGCACTAGCGTGGGAACTCCCCGCAGCCGTTCCAGGGTTTGCTCGTAATCATTGATGGTAGCGTTCGGGTTCTGCATCATCGTCATTACAGGAGACTGTTGCACTCCATCCAGCTGAGTTATCGGCAACAGCTCGGAGGGAAACTTCGTCCCCTCTAGTGCGTTGTTCAGTCGATACTTGAATATGTCGTAATTGAGCCGATCCTTCTCGTTCAACTTTGACCGATCGATGCTGCTCAATGCCTTCATGGGTGCATCCAGCTCTCGTTTGCGGCGCTCGATCGCCTCCAGGGAATCATTCGTCCAGCGCGCATTCTGTCCTGGATATCCGACCGCGGTGGCCCACTCTGGGTATTCCGTCATTTGGTACTGCCAATCCAGGTCGAAAATCTTAAACAAGCGATCGTGGTCGCTTGCCTTGCCCGCGCTGTTCGCAATCTCAGACATGCTTCGTTCGTACGCAGTTGCAGCGGCTGCTCCGGCAGGGTGACCACAGGCAATCACGCCAAGCACAATCGGCACCATCACCGCCAGACGAAATTTCATTGATTTTTCCTCACTCGTAAGACGGACAGTCATGTCCACTTTTGGGAGTTGCACTCGCGAGAGTTTATCGCCATTGACCAATGGATTCAACCACAACTAGGAAAAACCCTCCTTGATTTAGTCGAGAGTCCGCACTAGAGTTAACAGCGCCGGACCTTTTGTCCGGTTCATTGTCCAAACTTACTACATTACTAATACTGCTCCGAACGGAATGATCTGGAAGGGTCAGCTGCGCGAGCTTTCGCATCCCAAACCGATGCGCTAATTGCTGCCGCCTGGAGCAACTGATTGAGGTTAGAACATGAACACACTTCAGAAGGAAGAAATCGACCGGCTTGAACGGTTGCTTCACACACCGGAGTCGCGAGGCAGTTCACCTGGCACGCAGTACACGTCCATAAAAGACAACCCGCTTTTGTTAGTTCGATTGTTGTCCCTGGCAACAATTGGATTTGCGATTTTCGCTGTTTGCAATGCTAATGGCTACAATTTGCTCATCAGCGCCTCATTCGTAGTGGTGCTCGGAGTCTTGTATCTAGTGGTAAAACGATATGAGTTGCAGCTCTACGGAAAATCTGGTTTCAAAGCATGGTTGCCGGAAGGCAACACCATAAAAATCCTGGGAATGCTTGCCTTGTTCGGAGTCGGTTATCTGGCGGCAAGTGCTCCGCAAGAATTTGAAAAACTCAAGAATTCAAATGTATCGGTGCCTACCGTTGCTTCCATTACCAACCCGATAGACGCATTCAATCCGAGCAGCGAAGTTTTGTCCATAGACGCTAACTTGGGCAACACCGAGGTCGGCCCCAAGCTTCCGGGATTGTCTTTAGAAAAGTCCTTGATCACCGGCCACGTTGACGCAAACTCGCTGACTTCAGCGATGTATTGGAACATCACATTCAACAACACAAATGGGCACCCGCAAGAAGCACGAGCACGCCTCGTGTTGCCTGAGGGTGGTATGGTCTCCCGAGCTACCCTCTGGGTTAATGGAGTCGCGCAAGAAGCAGCATTCGACGTGACATCGAAAGTGCAAGGAGCTTATCAATGGATAGTTCAACGGGGGCGCGATCCGCTTCTGAACACGCAAACTGAGGAAGGCGAAGTATTCGTTCAAGCGTTTCCTGTTCCAGCCCACGGAAAAATGCAACTTCGGATTGGTATCACGGCTCCGTTGCAAGCGCAATCGCGAACAGACTTCGAGCTTATGGCACCGCATATCGTATCATCGAATTTCGAGCACAATAATCTGGTAAGTGCTGTCAAGCTGGAAAGCAACGCCAAGATAGCTTCCACTCTTGAGGGTGAAAAGATTAGAGCCCGGCGAAACAAGTCAATTCTCACAGTCGACATGAAGTCAGCTGATCAAGAGAATGCAAAATTCACCGTTCATCGAACAAAACCATTCGACATGTTCGCTACCCGCGCAACGCATTCGGCAGAAAGAAGTTTCATCGTAGAACAGCTTATCGAATCCAACTCCGGCAATCTTGAACTGACAACAGTGAAAACCCAAGCTATTCCGACGGTGCAAGTTGCATATGATTTCCCCACAGCGAGCCGTGTTTCGACGCTTTGGGCAATGCAGGAAGCGCAGAAGTGCATGGACATGGGAGACACCGGAACAGCCGAAAAGCTTGGCGCTGCCTACAGAATCGTAACAGCCGCTACCGGAGCGACCGTCCTTGAGTCCCAGAGTGACTACGACCACAATGGCCTCGACCGCAATTTCTACAAAGTCGTGTCCTCTAATACAGCCTCCAGGGATCACACCGGAAGCCAGACTCAGCAATCAAGCATACGTAGAGCACCACTTCTCCAGGGCGCCACAAACGGCACCATTGGGCCACAAGGCGGTGATGCGACGTCGATCGTTCTCCAAGGGGCCACAATTGGTGGCATTGGGCCACAAGGTGGTGATGCAACATCGATTGCGGGTGTCAACACCGCAGGTACGGTTCGAGTCAACAATCTTGCCAATTTAGAGTGGCTTCTGAATCGACTCTGTCTCGGAGCAACCTGGTTGTTCTTCGGTGCTGCTGCAATCTTCCTGGTCAAGAGTTTCTCCGGAAATGCCTTGTCCAAATCGAGGAACATGATTGCCGGAGCCTCGTTTCTGATTATGTCTTTGACGGTATCGTGCACGGTATCGTGGCTAGTCGGATTACTCCGCGACGCCAACTTTTTTAGCTAACCTCAGACGACAGTGTCTAGACACGAGGAAGAGCCGGCTTATCCCGGCTCTTTTTCGTGTTCTGTCTTTACTATTGAATAGGAATTAGATAGACTGCGTTTCTAGAACTGCAAGTCCGTTTGAAGCCGAACTTTGCCATCGTATTTCTTTTGAAACCTGCTTCTTTCTTCACCCGAAAGTCTTGGGCTGGCACCAATCTCAATGAATTCTAAGTTGGGTAAGGTTGCCAGAGTCTCTAATCCGGAATAGGTAACATTAGATTCCCCTAAATAGAGTGCTTTCAGGTTCTTCAAGTACTTGAGCGCGTCCAAATCTCGATCATTGACTAACAGACTCTCTAGGCTCAGTTGCGCTAGATTGCTTGCATCCTTCAGTCTTCCGAGCGATTTCACTGGAATCTCGGTGTGGCCGATGCTGAGAACTTTGATGTGGGGCAAAGCACAAATGTAATCAAGCGCGTTCTCGGTAAGTGGATTGAACTGAAGATGTAACTCTTCCAGGGCCTTCAATTGAGCGACCGGTGCCAGCTGCTCATCGCTCAACGAGCAGTTCGCTATATGCAATACTCGAAGACCCTTCATCCGGACCAGCGCGCTTAGCGAGTTATTGAGCTTAATACCCCGTAGATTCAGACCTTTCAACGACGTCAGGTGAGCCAGTCTCTTGACGCCAGCATCGGTGAACCTCGTACTCTCCAGATTTAGTTCGGAAAGGGTCTTGAATTGTGTGATGTATTGAGCGGCTTTGTCGTCGAGCTTTGTTTCAGCGGCTCGAAGAACTCTCAGGGGTAATTTCGTGATCGAGGCTAGACCCTGGCTGGTCACCGCACTCTTGCTAATTGTTAGACTTTTTAAACCTGTTAAATCCGAGACACGAACCATTCCACGATCGAAGAAACGGGGGTTGCTCACTGTCAGCGTATGCACATTGGGGCTTATTAACGGTTTTAACGCCTCTTCCGGATCCGGATCTGAATCGAGATAGATGCTGTCGGAACTGTTTGCAGACCAATCCAACATTGGCTCTTCTTGGGCTCGGTCTGAATTATGCGGGTCCTTCTGGGTGCGTCCTAATTCTCTATCGACCGAGTCCAAGAATCCAGACCTATCGTCGATGATTCCGCCGGTGTCTGTCTCCACGCCAGACCGACTTCGGACGCCTTTGCTTTTTTCTCGGAAGGCAGCGTTACGACTGGATGTTTTGTTGAGCAATAGCTTTTGGTTGATCCTGAAACTATTAACGAAATCGGAAGAGGTAATCAATGGCATCAGAGTAGCCCCGGCTGCCAAAAATAGCCCACATGCGCCCAGAACTCCGAGGCCGATTGTCCAGGGTTCGGCTCGATGACCTTTTTGACGAGTGAGCGTTTTCTCGGTAAGAATCGCGGGAGCGGCTTGTTCGTCTGTCGGTTCCTTCCTTCCTTGGCGTAAGCTCAGTCAGCAATGCTTCGATCGTCTCCACCAGTGCGTCCGCTGAGACAAAGCGCTCTCTCGGTTGTTTAGCAAGACAGGTGCGCATCAGCTCTTCGACTTCAATGGGAACGTCGGTGATACCAAAGTCCTCAAGACTTTCTACCTCCTGGTTGGCATGCATGGCGAGCGTGGCAAGTGCTGTTTCGCCCTGGAATGGAGGGTGCCCAACCAGGCACTCGAATAACACACATCCCACAGAGTATATTTCAGAAAGCTCAGAATATCTGTAACCGAGCGCTTGGTCCGGGCTCATGTACGCCGGCGTTCCTGGTATCGCATCTGGTTGCGTACCGGAGACCGCTATTGTACTGTACTGCCACATATTTGATAGACCAAAATCGATAAGACGAATGTCTAGCCCGCCAGTCTCGTCG
>CAZISK010000608.1:0-5497 GCA_964541355.1 uncultured Candidatus Obscuribacterales bacterium | reverse complement strand
TGATGGTGCTGTTGCTGGAGTGGTATGCATGGGGTAGTTATGAGGTGTGGTATTTGGTGCTGTTGCGGGCGAGGAAAGCCAGGCGTCGGCAGGCGGGGTCGGAGGTGGTGCTGATGCGGGCGAGGAGCCCCGTGCAGACGTTGGAAGTGATGTGACAGGCGCAGGTGAACTCCATGGATCTGTCGGCTGAGGTTGCACCGGAAACGGTGTGGGCACCGGAGTAGTCGCCTCCGGCATGGGCAGGGGTAATGGCGGTGCCAGCTCCTCGAACTTTGGAAAAACTGGATCCTGGATTGGTAGCGTCGGCGGTATCGCTACCTTCTTCAAGCCATCTGAGGTATCCGGCGGTGGACCCCCGAATATACTGCTCGGTGGCATTAACGGTGCGCTGCCGCTGTGCTCCGGTGAAGGAGTTGTCGACCAGGTGCCGGACGGCGCTGCAGCCGATGGAGCGACCGATGGGGGCGCTTGAACTGGCACGGGAGGTGGTTGGCTGGTCGGTCCGTTTACGACGGCGGAAAGGATGCCGCGAATTTCCTGCGCTGGTGTTCGAGGCGATGCAGGCTGTGCTGTCTGAGGAGCTCCAGGCGTCGGCTTGGGAGCTGCGCTCATGCCCTTGTCGTTAAGGGACTTGCCATCCGGAGTAAGGATAAGACCCAGTCTCAAAAGATTGACGACTGTAGCCATCCAGCGGCTTTCGCTCAGATTCATCTTGTGGCAGATGTCTTTGATGTTCAACGTGCCATATATGTTTCCGTAAAACTCTTTCTGCATGCTGACATTCAGAGGCGCGCCAGTCATCAACCGTCTTTCCAGCTCCTGCTCATTGAACTTCAACGCCGATCTCAAAAGAAACGATAACTCCGTAATCTCGAGTTTTCGCAAGAACTCCATGTTCCTGACATATTCGTCCCCGAGGGTGAGAATTTGTGGCGCATTGTCATCGACGCTGGGAGTAGCCGGTTGAATGCCCTCCTGGAAGGTCACCTTGCCGTCCTGCCAGGTGAACAGCTCCAGAATGGCTTCTGTTCCGGTATTGAATGGAGAGAACGCGTGAATCGGCTTACCCAGTCCGAACTGGATTGTTATGGTGTACTGGATTCCGCCGATTTGAAGTTGTCCAGTCGCTTCATAGTGATCTGCGATCTGAAGAAGTAGCCCTATCGGTTTGTCTCGCAAGTTGCCACTTAGTTGACTGATAAGTGGAGACTCCTCACGCTCCGGACCCGGCTGGTGTTGGTGTCCAGGCATAGACAACCCGCCGGTAGCTTTGCCTTTGAAACGGTCACCAAGACTTAGTTTTTTATGGTCGTCGCTCATGTTTGGAAAGGTTCGCCATGCCGCTAGAGAAGCCGTCGACCTGAATAGCTACTATCATCCTTTATACGCAGTTGATCGATAACGCAAACGTCGCGATGAATCTTACCTCGTGATTTGTCTCTTGATATCGCCATGGGATGAGAATTCGCCCTGGACACTAATTGTTACTTTGTGTTTAGCATGCGTTTTACCATGATTTTTTTGTCGCCAATTGCACACAGGCGTGAGCTCCAGACCCGAAATCGCAAGTGCCGGATCGCTGACTGGAAGGGCGATTTACTTATTTGAGCTTGTCGATGCCGGCTTGCGCTAATTGAACCAGGTTGGGATTGCGGGAGTTTTGAACGACGTGCGCATATTCGCTCTTCGCCTCCTGGAACTTCCTTGAGTGGACAAGCGTGACCGCAAGCAGGTAGCGCGCATGCATGTTGTTCGGCTCATTCAATACGAGCTCTCTGAGCTTGGTCTCTGCTTCGGTGAAGTGTCCGACCTTGATCAGAGCCAACGCGGTCCTCTCTGGTGTCGACGAAGTAGCCTGTGGACCGGCGATTGGTGGCGGGGGCGGCACGAGATGAGTCTGGCCTCCTCGAGACTGTTTTTCAAGAACTTCTCGGAGCTTTTCCAGATCTTTGGCTGTCGGCAGGCGTGGCTGACCTTTTTCATGAGGAGGCTCGCTGCCGGAGGGCTCCCCGGACTTTTCCCCCAGCGCCTTGTCCAGATCTGCTGCAGTCGGGGCCTCTCCAATCGGTTTTTCTCCAGACTTTTCAGCATCGCTGGATTCTGTGCTCTGTGACTCAGACTCGCCTTCCTGGCTACCTGAGCTCTTTTCCGGTGGCTGAACGAAATCTTTGTATCGTGCCGGGTAAGGATCATCGCTTCTGCCAAGCCCTTGAATCGGATTGCCTCCTCCGGGGGCATCCGGATGAGGCGGGAGAATACCCTGTGCTGAGGCGGCTTCGCTCACGCTCACAACCGCCCATATTGACATTAGAGCCCGGCGAATCGCTGATTTCGACAAAGGAATCAACCCATATTATTTTTGATGATTCGTGAAACCCATGGAATATTCGTGTCTTTGCCGAGCAACGCCATAATCATGGCATAGGGCGTGACAAGAGCAAAAGGTATCAGCAGAATCAATGTGACTGTACCGAAGTTGTTAGCGACAAAGGAAACGACTGCTGAACCGATGACGCCCTCGGCTAGCCTCAACATACCTATGATCACTCCGGACATTCCCTGGCTGAGCGCAGTGACCAGGAAAGAGAGGACTGATAAAAAACAAGCCTGGAAGAAGTGAAATCGGAAGAATCTTCCGTCGGCGCCTGGACCTTTGGAAAGAATGTACACACAACCAATACAGAAGCCCACGAGGCACGGAAGGTAGGTGCCGCAGGCCGCGGCTTTTTCCGGAAGCGTACGTGACGCGCCTGTGTTCTGGCGTCTGGGAGGCTCGTATGGTGCACGTTTTAGAACCATGGTTAATCCTGCGAGAAAAGCTGTTTCGATGAGAGTACTAACTCATTTTATCGGCAATCGATGCGGATACTACGGGGTTTTCGCTTATTTTCTTTATTAAACGGGCAAATTGACAGATAGTCTAGCCGTCATAATTTCGCAAGATTTGACCTGATTGAGGCCAATTGCGAACGGGCATGAATCTGTGAGTATGCCATGTGATAACGATAAACTTGCGACTTTGGTCAAGCTCCTGTCAATTCGGGAGCTTGATGAGTGCTTGTCTGTCATTGCGCAGCTCATCATTGATTGTGCCGACGCAAATGCAGTTTCCATTCTAATCTGGGACGACGACATGGAATCATTCGCCCAGAGAAATTGCTATGGAGAAAAGAAAAAACAGATGCAGTCGGTTTGCGAGGAGCTGCCGGAACTCTTTGACGAGCTTGATCAGAACGAGAAATTGCTTCCAACTGACTCATTGTCGTCGAAATCCAGCGGTGCCTTCCAATCCATTTCAATTCGCCGGCTTGAAGCCGATGGCTTTCTTTACGCCGTGGTGCTTGCCGCCGAAGCGGATGCGGACGCTTTTGATCAACTTGTGACAGAATTTCCCTTCGTACCGGTGATTCGCAACGCCTGGGAAACATCTGAGCTCAGGCGCGAAAACGAACGTTTGCGCAGCCAGTATGAGGACATGGAAGACAAGACTGTTCACTTTGAAGAACAGACGAGGAAGCTCATTCACGATCTGACTGCCAGAGACTCGCTTCGGATCAAACAGGTTGAGCGTGAGCGGCTCGTATACTGGATTAGCAACTTCGTGCGCAGCTCCGTTCGAATTCAGGAAGTGCTCTCAACAATAGTCGAAAAGATTTGCACAACCTGGAGTTTGAGCAGAACTTCTCTGCATCGTGCCGACAAAGACAAATTCGAAGTCTACGAGTACCATGCCGAAGACGTGCTGAGTGTCAAGGACAGCTACACCACCGATTCTGGGCTTGAATTTTCCAGGATGGCTCTGGATCTCAAAGCGCCTTTGTACATAGATCCGACAGTTAACGGTACCGAATTCGGCAACAGCTTTTTGCACCAGATTGGCATGCGCTCCGGTCTCATTGTGCCGCTTGTCGTCCGCGATCGCGTGTTGGGAGTTGTTTTTCTCCAGGACTGTGCGCAGCCGCGCGAGTGGAGCATCGACGACATTTCATTACTTGGCAGTCTTGCCGACCAGGTTGCCGTCGCGATTGAGAATGCCGAACTTCATATGGAGATCGAGCGTCAGGCGGTCACTGACGGCTTGACCGGGGTTGCAAACCGGCGATCATTCAATGAGTCGATAACAAAAGAGTTCGAGCGCGCCAAGCGCTATGGACAGCCGCTATCACTGGCGGTTATCGACCTGGATTTCTTGAAGAAGATCAACGATACGTACGGTCATATGACAGGTGACGATGCCATTCGTGCAATCGGCAATGTTCTGGCCCAATCGTCCAGATCGATTGACATTACAGCTCGATATGGTGGCGAAGAGTTTTGTGTTTTACTTCCAAACACGGAAATCGAAATGGCGGAGCAGCTGGCCGAACGTCTGCGCCGTTTGATTCGAGAGACTGAGATAGATGGACCAGGTCCATTGTCTGCTAGTATAGGCGTGGCGAGTTTTCCTCTTCATGCCGACAGCGCTGATGCGCTGTTTTTGCGTGCGGATGAAGCTTTATATCGTGCCAAGCAAGAGGGCAGAAATCGAGTTAAAGTATCAACATTGGGGCCCGATGGACAAACCCTCGCCCCAGCCCCGAAGGCGGCGCAGAAGCCGGATTCATCGCAATCCTTACTTCAGGAAAAATCCTAGGAACCTTCCTTCAATCTTTGAGGTATAAAGTGATACAGACGAGTAAGTGGAGAATGGAATCGTGAGCATAATCGATGACATGGTCAACGGGATCACCAAGGAAGTTAATAAAGTTCAAGAACGCGGACAGGAGATGTTCCAGAGCTTCAATGTGAGCTCGCAAATTCGAGACCTTGAGAGAAAGAGATCCACCAAGCTCGTTGAGCTCGGTCGCTTGATTGTCGATAAGTATCACAACAAGAAAGAGGTCAGCGAGGAGAAGATTCAGGAGAGCGTCAACGAAGTCGTTGGTTATGAGGATCAGATCAACATTCTGAAATCCGAACTCGACAGCCTAAAAACTGCTAACGATCCAGCTGCGCCTGCTTCTCAAAGAGCGGAAGCGAAATCCGGATTCAAACCTACACCAGGATACGAGTGTCCACGTTGCCACGCTCCGGCGAGCCGCGACAGGAAATTTTGCCCTGCCTGTGGCGAGACTCTGGGCGGTAAAGACGATGGACCTGTCGATGTTGAGACAGAGACGGAGCCAGAGTCTAAAGATGAAAACAAAGCCGATTGAGGCTTAGCCCATCGAGCTATTTTTACTGTACAAACAGCGCGCAGATTCGTGTGAGAAGATAGGCGACTTCAGAAGCATCCGGATGCGGACTTATTCCTAGATCCATCCTCTCTTTCATCTTGTTGTTAGAGCAATTGGCGGTCTGTTCTGCCTCGTCGGTTATTTTTCTGGCTGGGGTGGAGAGATGGGCAAACCGCTTTAACGGGCGACGCCATGCCATGCGTCGCCCGTTCCAACAAGGTAGCTGTTCAACTCAACTATGCTAAACGCGGGCGCTCTTGCCGCAATCCGGACAGAAAAAG
>CAZISK010000607.1:0-5498 GCA_964541355.1 uncultured Candidatus Obscuribacterales bacterium | reverse complement strand
ACTACAGATACGTATCGCTAAATGCCAGTCCGCGATCTATTGACTGGCTCGTTCTCGGGATTCGAGCTCTTCCAGATGCGATTTGGCCTGGTCTGCGCGTGAGTCGGATGGAGGGCAACCTTCCAGGAACCTCCGTAGCTCGGCAATGGCTCCGGCGCGATCGCCGGACTGTTCCATAGCCTTGCTAAGCAACCAGCGGTTGGTGGAGTCGTTGGGTGCGAGTGCCACCGCTTCCTTATATGCCTCGACTGCAGGACCGACATAGCCCTGAATCATGAGTATGGAACCAAGCGTGGTGCGTGCCTTTGCCGACTTCTGGTCAAGGCGAACCGCCTCTTTAGCTTGAGCTGACGCTTCACTGACGTCTCCATGCTTCATTAGCGCGTAGCTGAGGCGCTCTCTCAGCTCCGATTTGTTGGGATAGAGATCGACGGCTTCTTGCAGATATCGTACGGCTTTGTCAGTCTGACCGGCACCGATAGATTTGTTCGCTAGAGTCTTCAAGACTGACACATCTTTGGGATTGAGTCTGTAAGCGTTGTTTAGCTCCTGCAGACTGCCCTCTTTGTCGCCCAGCTTGTCTAGGACTCTGGCATAGTTAATGTAGAAAAGCTCGTCGCTGGGTCGGACGGCGATTGCTCTTTTGTACATCTCCGCCGCAGATTTCCAATCGTCTTTCATTGTCAATGCTGCACCATAGTCGGCAATGGCATCGGCATATTTTGGATCTGCGGCGATGGCGAGCTTGTACTGCTCGAGAGCCTCATCGGTTTTCCCAGCGGCGATAAGATTACTTGCATTCAAATACGATCCTTCGGCTGAAAGGAAGGAGTTGATTGAGCTAGGTAGATTCGCGATGCGCTCCGCAGGTGGTGCTCCGAGTACTAGTGGCGTCCCTGTCCAGGTTGATTTGATCGCGGGAACTTGCTTTTTCTTCCATCCAGCCGCGGAGGTTTCCGCTTCGGTTTTTTGTTTTGCTGCGGCGAAGGCTTTGTCTATTGATACCAGACCGCCCTCCTGACGCAATGCGCTGGTCAGATTCCGGGAGAAAGCGCTGCTCCAGGTGATTTCATTCGGCTGGCTCGACGACATGATGATGAAGCCGTTACCCAAAACGACTTTGCTCAGATCGAGATTGTAGCTTTGTGTCAGCGACTTCGCGCCGGATTCCAAGTCCGCAGCACCGCTGTATGCGGACTGTAAAATCAGCACGATCCGATCGCTTGGCACACTTTGCTTAAGTGTGCTCATCAGTGTTTGCATCGAAATGCAGGTTCCGTAAATATTGTCCAGCGCACAGTCATAGGCGCAGAGATACGTGTTGCCGTCAGTCGTTGGAAATGCGCTTGTCGCGACAAAGACGACGACAAGGTCATCCTTTCCGACGTTACCGAGAAAACTGCCAAGCGCCGTCATTATATTCTGGCGGGATGCATTGGCGTCGAGAAGAACTTTGATGTGATCCTTATCGAAGCGGCCTCCGTTGGGATCGACAAGGTAGTCGGAAAACTCCTTGGCCGACTGCGCCATATCAGATGCTTCGGCACCGCCTGGGGCCAGTCGACCTTCTTTGAATTTGGACGCTCCTATTACGACCGCCCACTTCTGTTTGACAGGTCGGTTCGTTGAGTGTGCGTTCGGATTCAAATCCTGGATTTTTGTAAACTCAATACCAGGCACTGCAGTTGGTGTCAGTCGGTTGCTATCTTGTGCCCACGATGGTGAGATTATCGTTGCCATCAAAAGCGCGGACAACCACTTGATACGGTTCATGATTCACCCTCAACCTATTTCTCGTGAATGAGTTCAATACTGGCAGCCACCATTCCGCCCGAGCCGGCCGAGAGCCGCACAAGGCTGCTATCGGTACCTTTTTGCACCTGGGCGACGGCGGAAAAATCATCCGGAATCAGTGCCGGTTCTGAATCGTCCCAGGAAAGCTTCATCCTGGTCGGGCATAAGTCTTTAGCTCCTGACTCATCCGGGGAGATAAACGCTGTCAGTGTCCGATTTTTCAGAGACTCCGGGGTAACGTCGACTCTTTCTGTCGCGAACACGAGACCGAGCTGTTCTGTTCCTGGATGGTCATCGAATTGCATCCACCCAACAGCCGGTATTGGGTAATCCTGTCCTTGTTTTAGATGGTTGTCGGTGCCGTAGTCCGCGTTGGGAAATAGTACGTCACTCTTTCCTGTCGTGCCGGCCTTCATCACCAGGTAGGCATAACCATCATTACCTGGTATCAGATGAAATCGAATTGCATCGCCAGACTTGAATTGCATCTTATTGTTGCAACGATAAGTCTTTCCGTTCCGATTCAATTCAATCCAAAAATTGATCTGTTGCGAAACTTGCGAGGAGGCGATTCTGTTCTTAAACGCCGTGGGTGCCGGTTCTGCTGGTATTGCAGCAATCTGGGACTGTTTTGCTGCTTCTTCCGAGGTGCTTGCATCGGCGATCTCAGTCGACGTGTACTCCTCTTTCGATGCCACTACAGGTAGTTTGCTACTTGCTATGACACTGCTATCCAGAGGTGTAATGTTCCTGTCGATCCACGTAGTTACAAACTTCAAATCATCTGGCTTGAATTGACCTTCTTCGAATATTAAATGTTCGGAGCTCTTACTAAGAACAAGCTGGCGATCGGCTGAACTCAGTCGCTCGAAGAGCTTCCATGTACCCGCCGGACGAATGAGCTTGTCGTTGGTTCCCTGGATGAATAAGACCGGGACCTGTTTGATCATGGAGGCTGCGACCAGATTTTCCGACATGAAGTTATCGAATACGACGAAATCCTTTGGTGAGAAATCTGTTCTCATCAAAGGATCGTTAGTCCATTCTTTTCGCACTTCTTCTTTCTCGGAGATTTTTTGCACCGCAGACAGTGCCGCGTTATCCATCTTCTTGTGATAGCCACCGAAAATGGTGCTCAAGCCAGCCTTGATGGCAAACTTAGTCTCGCTGCCACTCAACCCAGTGCGATCGCGGGCCGGCACAGACGAGATCAGTCCGGACACTAGGCTCGGGTAAAAAGCTGTAGCGCGCAGGGCGACGGCTCCGCCCATCGATTCGCCTAGAATGACAACCGGCAGACCGGGGTGGTTCTTGCGAATCTGTATAAGCTCATCCTTGATATCAACTAGAAAGCCGTCGAAATCCAGGCTTGAATTCTCGGATGACTCCTTTAGCTCTCCGAAACCGCGCAGGTCCATAGCATAAGTTGCGATACCCGCCTTTGCCATCTCCTTGCCGAAAGCGGCAAAGCAACCTTTGTGCAAGCTAAAACCGTGTAGACACAGCAAGGCGGCCCGCGGCTCTTTCTCAGGTAGCCAGGCCACAGACTTGATTGGTTTGCTCGCGACAGTTGGAGGTCGCAACACTTTTGTGCTCGATGCCTGCGCCGCGCCTTCCGACATGTTGGCATCTTGGGCGCAGAGAGCTGCACCTGGCCAAAACGCTAACAGCGACGCCAGCGCAAGTGCTGTACTCTTTCTTAAACCGTCCATCTATCCAAGTTCCACAAATTCCCGGGCATTGCCGCTGCCATAAGTATACATGATCTATGAGGTAGCTTCGCTACCAGCAGGCGATTAGCAGATTCGGATTGCTGAAACACGATCGACCTCGGGGACGACCACAGCGCCATGAATACTCTTAACCGAGTATTGTGTCTTCTTTGATTGATTCCTCAAATCATTTCGTGAATCAAAGCCATGCAGGCTTTCCGCCCGATGGAGTTTGGCTGACCGACATCATAGTCGCATTTCCGAACTATCGAGTGACTCGGCCCTCGATGTCTGCCGCTCACCTGCCGGTTATCACCAGGAAAGTGGCAGAAAGATGATTCGATATTCTCGATCGAAATTGTATTTGGGCATACCGTCATTGGCTATTTTGAGATAACGTTGATAGCTGTCGGGATCAGAGATTTTCTTCGCACTATACGCCGCTTTGAATGCATCGGCTGGCGACAGCGCAGCTTTAGCCTTCGTCGTCTCGACCACCGTCATAAAATCACGAGCGGCGAGATCGCTTCGATTCAGCTTTTCAAAGATCAACGCGCGCAGAAAGAACACGTCGATATTCGCCCAGCCGCTCTTTTGTTCTGCGATGTTGCTAAGCTCAGCCAGCGCGGTTTGGAGGTTATTAGTAGCAATGAAAATTTTTGCTCTTCCTATGTACGGCGTTGGGCTGCTTGGATTAGATCTAATAGCCTCTTCGAAGTCCTTCAATGCGTCGGCAAACTCGCCACGCTGCATGTGCAGTTGAGCTCGGTGTTCGTAGTAGTCGTAACGCGGGTAGAACTTAATTGCCCGTGATAGTTCGTTCAACCGCTGCCAGGAGCTGCTCTGCAATGTCTCCGATTTCTTGAAGTGGGCTGCAGCCAGGCGCTTTGGTGCAGTTTCGACGGCGAAGTAGTTAGTGAAAAGCTTGTCGACTTCATCCATCTCGCCATCTGCAATCTTTCTGTCGACGAGAGCAAACAGTGCCGATTGATTGAGTGGATCAAGTTTTAGACTTAATCGCAATAATGCTTCTGTTGAAGACGGAGTGTGGTGGTTTAAAACCGTGGACTCGCTCAAGAATTTCGTGAACGTACTGACTTGACCAGGGAATGCAACCATTGTCATGAGAATGGATGCGTATAAAATGAGAGTATATTGAAAGGCTACGCGGAAGATCAGAGAATTCTTGGTGCGACCAAATAAGAGGCGCCCCACCAGCGATACCATGACAGAACCAATCGAGAACAGATGTACAAGTGATATGCCAGACAGGATATCGATCAGAAGTTCACCTGGATCTGTGAAAGGTCCCAGTTCGAGCGGTGAAACAACCACTTCGAAGGCATGCGGTGCATAAGTCAGGCACATCGTGATCAGTGAGGTCAAGACAAAAACATTCCACCAATCACTGGTTGTAGTTTTCCTCCTGAACATGCTTCCTAACTGTTCGACTGCGGTCAGTGCGAACATGCCCCCACCGGCAACCGAGACAAGCAGCATTGCGACCGCAAGGTAGATATTGGCATCGATACTCAACCATCCCAGAGAACAGCCGAAGTAGGTCAGGATCAGAATCGTGCCGAATATTGCTCGGCCGATCTGACCCGTGGTGTATTCAGGCTTTGCGGCTTTGCGTCTGACGAATCTGCTTGGTGTCTTTCCGTCCTCGATTAGCTCCAGATCCTTCAGAACTTCCTGGACAGTTTGATAGCGATCGGATTGCTCTTTCTCGAGGCATTTGAGCACCACACCCTCGAGCTTTCTCTGGAGCGGATCCTCGCTGAGTTTTTTGGGGAATGGCTTTGCTTCTTCATTGATATGTTTAATGACGACCTGGATCGCGTCACTTTCCGGAAAAGGCGGGTTGCCGGTAAGAACCTCATACATGAGGCATCCCAGGGAATAAATGTCGGAGCGTTCGTCCATCTTGAAACCGAGGCAATGTTCCGGGCTCATATAGTGCGGGCTTCCGAAGACCTGGCGGGTTTCAGT